>QANA01000070.1:0-15609 GCA_003149735.1 Clostridiales bacterium
AGAGCGCTACGTTGACATCGTAGAGGTCGTTGGTTCGAGCCCAATTAATCCCACCAAACCTGGGGTGCTGGTTATGTCCTGATTTTAGACCCACAATTTGTAAAAGGGTTTTCGTGTCTTGATAAGCCGGGTATGCAGGCCCATTGCGAGTGGGAAGCGCAAAGGCTCAAGTAGATTACCCACCTGCCGGGAGGCGGGTTACAAAACGGGGCAGACGACATTCCTGGGGATCGTTTTTCAATTGTATAATATAAAGATAGCCGAATAGTGTAACGGTAACACCTACGACTCTGACTCGTATTTTCTAGGTTCGAATCCTAGTTCGGCTGCCAAGGATGGAGCAAGCTGAGCTTTGCTCCATTTTTATTATAAAAATGATGTAATTGAAACAAGAAAGAAAATGGAAAGTATTCATTTTCCGAGCGGAGGCAAGTAATTTGCCAAAATAAAAAGGACGGAGGGAATGCAGCATGCTAAAAGAACGGCTGGAGAAACAGAAAGTCTTGGTATTGGATGGTGCTTTGGCAACGGAATTGGAAGCCCGCGGATGCGATATCAATGATGCCTTGTGGTCGGCCAAGGTGTTGATGGAGCAACCGGAATTAATTCGACAAGTTCACTATGATTATTATGCGGCAGGTGCGGATATTGGTATTTCTGCCAGTTATCAGGCGACGATCCCGGGTTTTATGCGGCGAGGATGCAGTGAAGCGCAAGCAAGACAATTGATTCGAAGTTCTGTACAATTATTGAAGGAAGCTGCCGAGGATTATTGGGAGCAACAGGGAAAGCAAATGGGCAAAATGCCACCTATCGTTGCTGCTTCCGTAGGCCCTTATGGAGCTTATCTGGCAGACGGTTCAGAATATCGGGGCAATTATAGCTGCTCGGAACAAGAATTGATTGATTTCCATCGGGAAAGAATGCAGCTGTTGGAAGAAGCAGGGGCAGATCTGTTTGCTTGCGAAACGATTCCCAGTTTGCGGGAAGCGCGGGCAATTTTGCAGGCTATGGAGCAACGGAAGCTGACCTGCTGGATGAGTTTCAGCTGTCGGGATGCACAGCATATCTGTGAAGGGACTCCGATTGCCGAATGTGCAGAATTTCTGCAGGAGCAGGATCGGGTAGAGGCAATCGGCATTAACTGCACGGCTCCGGAATGGATTGAAGGATTGATTCGGGAAGTTCGCCGTGTATCTGATAAACCGATTATTGTTTACGGGAACAGTGGAGAAATATACGATCCCCAGGCAAAGGTATGGAAAGGGGCTCCCTGCGGGATGGCCTATTCAGCCTGGGCGCCTCGCTGGTATGCCGCAGGCGCAAATATTATCGGTGGGTGCTGTCGTACCGGCCCGGCAGATATTTCGCAGATTAGAGCTTGGCGAGATTCGCTATGATGAAAAGAGAATCACGCTTATAAGATGATGCATGTAAACACAAATTCTCCGTATGATATGATCATATGGAGAATTTTCTTCTATTAACGAAAAATGAAATATAATGCGCAGTTCAGTAAAACGGAAGTTATCGTGTTGAAATCACTTTTTCGATAAACGACTCAACACAATCTGAAACCTGATGATAATTCGACCAATATAAATAGTGCTCTGATGTTTCAATCGTCCTTTGTTCGCTGTTTTCAGACCATGCAGCCAACTGAATTTGCACTTTATTCCATGCAGTTCCGTTGTCAGAAGAAAGGACAAGAATCGGGATTTCTCCTAATGAAGGGCCGTTTAAAACGGCTGCCGCATTTTCATTCATCAGACGAATGGTATGCATCGAAGCGGCATTGCCGGCAAATCGATAGAACATTGCTTTATCGATATCCTTAGCAACTTGTGGGAGGTTTCTGTTTCTGCTGTTTTCACCGTATACCGGTAAAAAGCATCCCAACTCACCCATCAATCGATTCAATCCGATGATCCTGAAAAAGGCGGTTCCTCTATTTATGATTGCCGCCTGCAATTCGGAATCTGTGCTATAGAATTCCGGACTTCCGCAATCCAAAAATATAATTCCCCTCACTTTTTTAGGATTTGTTTGTGCGTATCGAATGGCCTCAAGAGAACCGAGCGAATGGCAAATAAGGATAATCGGTTTGTCCGGCACAACCGTATCAATTAATAGGGAAAGCTCATTTGTCATTTGGTCGATTGACCGCACAGCTTCGGTGTTTGAACTCCATCCGCTACCAGCATGGTCAAATGAGATAGTCTGCCCTTTGGAGGAAAGCATATTTTGAAGAGCATAGAAATCGGTATAGGCGCATGGCGTCCCCGAACCGGTAATAAAAACAAACGCTGTTTCACCGGAACCTTTGGAATAATAATGTGCATGATAAGTCTCTACGTCTACATAAGCTCCAACTGCATTATATTTGCTTTTTTCAATCTGTGTCATAACAGATTGCCAGATGATCCCTGCCGACAGGCATAGGATGAATAGAATGGAAAAAACTAATTTTTTATCTCTTTTCATTTAGATTGCTATTCTAAATTTATTTTCCTTTTTATCAGTAGATATGAACCTGCCATGCCCCACAGGAAAATATACATCGGGAGACTTAGACCTTATCGGATATATTTACATTATAGAAAAGGATAGACGCAAAGACCGATGACACCGGCTCCCAACATGACCAATAACGGATTAAAATCCCATTTTCGCAGAATAAAGAATCCGAGGATAAATAAACCGACTGCGAGGAAGTCGATATCGGAAAGAGCGGATGGGAGCGCATGGTTTCCAAAAAAGGCCGTTGTTAGCAATGTGAGTGCGGTAGTGGCAATAAGAGCAACAACCATAGCGCGCAGCCCGGAAAGAGCACCGGTAATGATTGGCAGAGAGCGGTATTTATAATAAAGCTTTGCCATTAGCAATGCAATAATGCAGGATGGCAGGATACATCCGAATGTCGCTGCCAATGCACCGCCAACACCGGCCATTTTAGTGCCTACAAAAGTGGCGGCATTGATGGCTATGGGCCCAGGCGTCAACTCGTCAATAGTGATAATATCAGTAAATTCTGCCAGTGTCATCCAATGGCGCACATCTATAACCTGTTTTTCCACCAAAGGCATGGCGGCATAACCGCCGCCGAAGCTAAGCAAACCGATTTGCAAAAAACTGAAAAACAATTCAAGATAGATCATGGGGTTCCTCCGGTGAGTCTGAAACGGGTGCAGTCTGATGAGACTTTTTTTGCAAAAGAAGTGTTTTTCCGATGCCGGCACCGGCACAACACAAGGCAATCCAGAAAACGTTGATTTCTGTAAGCAGATTCAGCAGGAAAGCGCCGAGCATTAATAGGTTGCTGAGCCAACTTTTTTGTTTGAAAACACCACAGAAAAGATCGACGACGACGTTGCAGATCAAAGCAGCAACACCTGCCTGCATACCTTTGAGAAAATAGCGGACGTAAAGATTACTGCAAAAGGCTTGATAACATACGGCAACGACAGACATGATAATGAGCGGCGGCATTATGGTTCCCAACATGGTGAGCAGTGCACCGCCTAAACCACCAATGCGATAACCTACCAAAATGGAAGCATTGACTGCGACTGGCCCGGGTGTAGATTGAGCGATGGAGGTGAGATCCAGCATTTCCTCTTCCTCCAACCAGTGAAGTTGATCAACAAACTTCTTGCGCATCATGGAAACGATGACGTAACCGCCGGAAGTCAATGCGCTGATGGCAAAGGTGGAGGAAAAAAGAATCCAATATTTATTTGCTTTATTCATGGAAGACTCCTTGCATAAGATAACTACAGTATAGCATGCGGCCGATGATAAGTAAAACGAACACCTGGAAAAGAAAACAGGCAGGCAAAAGGTGCGGTAAACGAGAGATATAAAATAAGGAAGTGAGAACATGGAAGAAATGAGAGCAACGGAAATCCTAAGATTGATTGAGTGGCTAAAGGCACAAGGCTTCACGAGTGAGCAAATAGTCGAGTGTATAGAATACATACACAAATAAAAAAAGGTAGCGACCCGGCAAGGAAAACGCTACCCACACCGCAACAACGGCGAGCTGAGAGCCTTACCTCAGCCGCCCTACATTATAACAGGTAAGGCGAAAAAAGTCAATTACGAGGTAAACACAATATGAACCTATTACAACAACGACGAATAGAGAGCGAAATGAGCCAGGCACAGCTCGCAGACAAGGTCGGAATAAGTGTTCGCACGCTACAGGCATTTGAGAGTGGCGCAAGACCGTTGGAAAAGGCTCAGGTGCGTACCGTGATAAAACTGGCAGACGCGCTTGGGTGTAGTGTATACGATCTCGTAAAATGCGAATAATTATACAACACCGACGCACGACTGAAACCGCACCATTTTAGGGTATTTATTTTTTTAAGTGTAACGACACAGTATAGCGTCGTTACACTTTTTTTGCGTGTCGTTACATATTTTAGCGATTTAGCGCGTTGAAAGAAAGATTCATATAAAACAAAGAGTTCTTTCATTGTAGAACGGAAAAAATTCTGATATGATATAATATATAATTATGCTTTGCATAACAAATTTGTATTTATTATTTTTATTTATCTGTATGGAGGAATTATTTATGGATCTTTTTGCAAAAATGGATATTCCGTTGTTGGATCAGGTACGCGCGGCCGATATCTACCCTTATTTTCATCAGTTGCAATCCCGTCAGGGAGCAGAAGTGATCATGGAAGGCAAACGCCGCATTATGCTGGGCTCTAACAACTATTTGGGGCTGACGACAAACGAACGCGTCATTGAGGCGGGAATTAAGGCACTGGAAAAGTACGGGACAGGTTGCTCGGGCTCGCGCTTTTTGAATGGCACGCTGGATATGCATGTACAATTGGAAGCAGAATTGGCTGAATTTGTCGGAATGGAAGATGCGGTGACTTTTTCAACCGGTTTTCAATCCAATTTGGGTATCATCAGTGCAGTAGTGGGGAGAAACGATTATGTTATCTGCGACCGTGAAAATCATGCCAGCATTTATGATGGCTGCCGCCTTTCTTATGGCAAGATGCTGAGGTACAGACATAATGATATGCAGGATCTGGAAAAGCAGCTGCAGAGAGTACCACAGACGGCGGGAATTCTGATCGTGACAGACGGTGTCTTCAGCATGGGCGGCGATATTGCCAATTTGCCGGAGATTGTGCGCCTGGCCAAAGCTTATGGAGCAAAGGTCATGGTGGATGATGCGCATGGATTGGGTGTAATTGGCAATGGCGGTAGAGGAACAGCCGACTATTTTGGCTTGACCGATCAGGTAGATATTATTATGAGCACTTTTAGTAAGTCTCTGGCCAGTCTGGGTGGCTTTATGGCTTCCAGCAAGCGGGTGGCGGAGTATGTACGCCATAGCTCCCGTCCCTTTATTTTCAGCGCATCGATTCCGCCGGCAAACTGTGCGACAGCTTTGGAAGCGCTGCATGTGCTGAAGGAGAGCCCGGAATTGGTGACTCGTTTGGCCGATTTATCCCTGTATATGCGAGAGGGCCTGAAAAAGCGCGGTATTTCTATGCGTGAAAGCCAGACGCCACTGCCCACACCTTGTGCAACGCCGATTATCCCCATCTATACCTATGAGCCGATGGAAACGTTCCATACTGCAAAACGCCTGTATGATGAGGGAGTTTATGTAAATAACGTGCTGCCGCCGGCTACGCCTGAGCATGAGTGCTTGCTGCGTACCAGCTATATGGCAACGCATACCGAAGCGCTTCTGGATGAAGCACTTGATATTATTGAACGGGTGCTGAAAGAAGATGCATGAGAGAAAAGTGGCAATAGTAACCGGTGCCTCCGGCGGCATTGGAAGAGCAACAGCTGAACATTTAATGAAGGCAGGGTATGTCGTTTACGGCATATCCCGCCATCCGCAGCAATGGGGGGGACTGCACTGTATTGCGGCAGATGTATGCGATGAAACGATGATTGCGCAGGCCATGGCAGAAATTTATCGCGCACAGGGGCGCATAGATTTATTGGTTAGCAATGCGGGATTCGGTATTTCCGGTGCTATAGAACAGACTGAATTTTCTGATGCAAAACGGCAGTTGGATGTAAACTTCTTTGGTTTTTTCAACTGTGCCAAACAGGTGCTGCCGTATATGCGTGTACAGGGATCAGGATGTATTGTAGCCGTCAGTTCGGTTGCAGGTGCATTGGCAATTCCGTTTCAGGCCTTTTATTCGGCCAGTAAAGCTGCTATAAACTCGTTCGTATTATCGTTGGCCAATGAGGTGCGCCCTTTTGGAATTCGCGTATTAGCTGTCATGCCGGGAGATGTACGGACCGGCTTTACGGCAGCTCGGGAAAAAGGAAAAATAGATGAAGCATCGCCCTATGCGGAGCGTTTGGAACGCTCGGTATCGGGAATGGAGCGGGATGAACAAAATGGAATGACGCCTGATTATGTGGCGAAACGCATTTGCAGAGCGGCGCATAGACGTCATCCTCGCCCATTTTATACCATTGGCGGAAAATACCGTTTGTTTACTTTTTTGGCAAAATTATTACCGGCAAAGCTTTGCAATTGGGTGGTAGGAAAGCTATATGCTTCTTAAAAGAAAAACATGTAATTAAAAAGCGCGGAATAACCGCGCTTTTTAATTACATGTTCATGGAAGGGGATCTCCTTCGCTATCCAACATAGGTAAAGGGGCGAGGAATTGAATATCCTTGCGTTGTGCGGCGCTGCCTTCGGCAAGCACTGCCATTTTGCCCACGATATTACCGCCTGCTTTTTCTACCAAGGATTCCAAAGCTTTGAGCGATTCGCCGGTGCTGATGACATCGTCGACAATAAGAACTCGCTTGCTTTTCAGCAAATCGATTTCTGCCTGACCCAGATACAACGTCTGGACATTCTTGGTAGTGATGGAGTTGACGGTCACACTGATGGGGTTTGGCATATAAACTTTACACCCTTTTCGAGCGACTACGTAAGAGTTGACTCCACTTTGCCGCGCCATTTCATGAATTAAGGGGATTCCTTTGGATTCTGCGGTGATCATGATGTCGTGCGGAGGCGCACATTGGAGCAAATCTCTGGCACAGGCAGAAGTTAATTGCACATCGCCGAACAAAATGAAGCCAGCAATACTAAGTTTTTCGTTCAGTGGGCAAACCAGTAAATCCCGTTCCAAGCCGGCAACCTGTAATTTAAAAAATTTTTTCATACGATTCCTCTTTTTTTCTTTAGCAAATTACTGGAAATCTAAATCCAGTTCCATCAATTCCTCTTCTTCTGCGGGAACACGAGAAATGTCTGCACCCAAAGAGATGAGTTTATCCTCAATATGATCGTAACCGCGATCTACATATTTAATATTATAGATTTCCGTTGTGCCTTCTGCCATTAAACCGGCGATAATAAGAGCTGCACCTGCGCGTAAATCACTGGCTTTTACCTGAGCTCCGGTCAGGCGCTCCACCCCCTGCACGACTGCGATGCGATCATCAATGGTGACCTGTGCTCCCATACGACGGATCTCGTCGATATGTTTAAAACGCGCCTCGAAAATATTTTCCACAATTACACTGGCACCTTCTGCGGTACTGAGCAGAACAGTAGCCGGTTGCTGTAAGTCAGTTGGGAATCCGGGGTAGGGGTAAGTTTTGATGTTGGCAGCTTTGAGACGGCCGGTGCTGCGCACGCGAATGGCATCATCATATTCTTCAATTTCAACACCCATTTCCAACATTTTTGCAGAGAGCGCATCCATATGCATGGGGACGATGTTTTTGACCAACACATCTCCTTTGGTAGCAGCGGCTGCGATCATCAAAGTCCCGGCTTCGATCTGATCAGGAATGATACTGTAGTTGCAGCCGTGCAGGCTCTTTACACCGCGGATGCGAATAGTATCAGTGCCAACGCCACGAATACGCGCTCCCATCTGATTGAGAAAGTTGGCCACGTCGACCACATGAGGCTCTTTGGCGGCATTAATCAGCGTGGTATTGCCTTCGGCGAGCACTGCGGCCAACATGACATTGATGGTTGCACCGACTGAAACCTGGTCGAAATAAATTTCGCAACCGGTCAACTTTTCCGCTTGTGCGTGAAAAACTCCATAATCGGTATCGACCTCTGCCCCCAATGCGTGTAATCCTTTCAAATGCAGGTCAATTGGGCGGCTTCCGATATCGCAACCGCCGGGCAGATAAACGCCGGTATCTTTAAAGCGGCCAAGCAATGCACCTACAAAATAATAGGAAGCGCGTAGACGTTTGGCCAAATTCAGGCGAACATTGCCGTCAATTACTTCTCGCGTGTCAATCGTTACTGTCGTACGATCTTTAAACTGGATTTTTGCTCCCAGACGGTTGAGAATATTCAACAATATGATGACGTCGTCAATATGCGGGACGTTTTCGATTGTAAAAACATCTGCTGCCAATAAAGTGGCGGGGAGGATGGCAACAGCGGCATTTTTAGCACCGCCGACAAGGACCTCTCCATTTAACGGCCTGCCGCCATGAATGACAAATTTTTCTTCCATAAAATTTTAGCGTACTCCTTTAGGTTCTGCGAGCTGTGCTCAAAAGCACGGCAGGAAAACATATATGCCCTGGATGGGCAAATCGGCTTAGAACATCTTCTTTTTCCAGAAAATTGCGGCCACCAACGCTGACGCAACCAGCGAGATGCCTAACACGATATAAAAACCGGCAGGGCTGCCGATAAACGGCATACTTTCGAAGTTCATGCCCCAGAATCCCGAAAAAATAGAAGGGATTGCCATGACGATAGTCATGGAAGCGAGGAATTTCATAACAATGTTAAGGTTGTTGGAGACAAGCGAAGCAAAAGCATCCATGGTACCTGAAAGAATTTCCATATAGATGCTTGCCATTTCGATAGCCTGCTTGTTTTCGATGATTACATCCTCCAAAAGGTCGGAATCTTCTTCATATTTAATTATATTATGGCTGCGCATGATTTTTTCCAAAATCACTTCGTTTGCCTTGAGTGAAGTAGAAAAATAGACCAGCGATTTGTTGAGTCGCAGCATTTGAATCAGCTCACGATTGCGCATGGATTTATGCAGAATGCTTTCCAGACGGTCGGAAGCCTTATCGATCATGCGCAGATAACGCAAATATTTTGTAGCATTGCGGTACAACAGCTGCAGCAGAAAACGTGTTTTCTTTGCGGTATCAAAATCTTTTACCCGCCCGTTCCAGAAATCTTCTACCAGTGCATTTTCTTCCAAACAGACGGTAATCAGATTTTGTTCGGTGATAAAAACGCCAAGAGGGATTGTCTCATAAGAGAAACCGTCTTCTGTAGGAACGATATGAGGAATATCGACGATGACGATATTCATGCCTTCTTCATAATCGATTCGGGCTGATTCCTCTTCATCGAGCGGATCGCGTAAAAAATCTGCTTCAATATGCAGCTGGTCAGCCACAAAGCAGATTTCTTCATCGGAAGGATTGCCGAGATGTACCCAACAACCGGGCTCGATAGTGTCGAGCAGTTGCATTTCACCTTTTACTGTAGAAACAATTTTGATCAAAAAAACACCCGCTTTCTTTATGCGGGCTCAGATTTTTGAATACAGCCCGCCTTCTTTGTTTGACTGCGCCTGCAGGCGCACAGACAGATTGTGATAACTCAAAGGGTCCGTATCCAAGTTTTTTACCTCATTCATACAAAATTGCTCTGTTGGAGCATATATTAAAATTATAAACTTTTTATCAATTAAAAGCAACCCACTTATGGTATGTTTGCAGTAAACAAAATATGGTGTATAATGAACAAAAAAGGAAGGAAGAGGAATTTTTATGCAGGCTTATCCCATAGGGACACAGATAGAAACAAAAAAGGCACATCCCTGCGGCAGTAAAGTATGGCAGGTTATCCGTGCAGGGGCTGATTATAAAATCAAGTGCAGCGGATGTGGGCGAATTGTCATGCTCCCTTATGAGGAACTGAAAAAGCGTGTGAAGCGGGTAATTGAACATGAGTGAACGGAGCGAGAAAAAGATTCGCATTTTAAAGGATGTGATGAGCCTGGTTGCCTGCTTTGCAATTGCGCTCATTGCGGCTATCGGAATACGGTTATTTGTATTTGAGTTGGTGCGGGTAGATGGGGATTCCATGAAACCGACTCTATATGACGGGCAAACCCTGTTTGTGGAGAAAATTTCTTTGTATACGGGAAACATACAGCGGGGTGACATTGTCATTGTGCATTATCCGGGGCGCACAGGAGCTTATGTGAAGCGGGTGGTGGGCCTGGCAGGAGATACGATTCGGGTAGAAAACGGATACCTCTATGTCAACGGAGAAAAACAGGAGGAAGATTATACCCTGGAGCAGGTGATGAATTGGGATACTGAACAGACGGTAGTGCCGGAAGGGTGTTATTATGTGATGGGGGATAATCGCAACGACTCTATGGATAGCCGCAGTATTGGCCCAATCCCCGAAGACGATCTGATTGGCAAAGCGTTGTTTGTGATCTGGCCGATTGGGGCAATCCATTCTCTTGGCTGACAGGGCGCCCGGTGGGCGCCTTATTTTTTTTGGAAAACGAAATAGAAGGGAGTTTTCTATGTATTTACTGGTATGCAATGCAGGGAGTACTTCTCTGAAACTTAAGCTTTATGCTATGCCGGAGGAAAAGGTACTGGCAGAGTGCCGCATGGATCGCATTGGCGATGCGGCGGGCAGCAGCTTTACCTATGTGGATGATTGGGACAGGGCGCAACAATGTACTGTAACGATTGAAAATTACGAACAAGGTTTGCACCTGTTTATGGAGCAATTAGGGGAAAAGCATTTGCATATGATTGAGGCAGTGGGCTTTAAGTCGGTGCTTTCCCGTGGACATACAGGGGTACATCGAATAGATGCGGCTGTGCTGGAAGGTATGCGGGAATATCTTTCGGTTGCGCCGGTGCACAATCGCTGTTATCTGGAGGTAATCGGAGTCTTTCAAAAATTGCTGCCGCAAGTTCCGCTGATTGGTGCGTTTGAAACTGCATTTCATCAGACAATGGCGCCGGAAGCGTATACTTATGCGCTGCCTTATGCATGGCAGGAACAATACGGTGTGCGTCGATATGGTTATCACGGTGCTTCACATGCTTATGTGGCAGAAGTGTTGAAAGAAAAGTTGGGTAATACATATCGGGCTGTTTCCTGTCATTTGGGCGGAAGCAGTTCTCTGGCTGCGATTGCAGACGGGAAAGGTGTGGATACCAGCTTTGGGTTGTCTCTGCAGGCCGGAGTGCCGCAAGGAAATCGTTGTGGCGATATCGACCCTTTTATTATCTTTCATATGGTACAAAAAGAGGGATGGACGCTGGAACAGGTAAAGGAAACTCTGGAATCACAAAGCGGGCTGAAGGGGATATCGGGAATCAGCGGCGATATGCGGGATTTGGAGCGGGCCGCAGAGCAGGGTAATACTCGCGCACAGTTGGCTATTCGGATTTATTGCCGGGAGATTGCTCGGTATATCGGCGGGTATGCAGCATTATTGGGAGGCATAGATGCAATTGCTTTTACCGGCGGTGTAGGAGAGAATAGCAGCTTGGTGCGCGGTGAGGTACTTTCTTATTTTGGCTATTTGGGAGCGACGCAGCCCGGGCAAGCGGAGAAAGGGCGTATTTGTGAAGTGAGCGGAGCAGGAAGCAAATTGAGAGTATTTGTAATTCCCGCTAATGAGGAACTGGGAGTGGCCAGAAAAGCTTATACTGCTGTTATGCAAAATGAAACATAAATGAAAAATAAACGAAAAATAAACGAAAAATGAATGAAAAGGACAGAACTTTTTTTGCAGTTCTGTCCTTTTATTTGAAAATGATTTTAATAACTGCCCACAGAAAGGAACAGATAGTTATGCAGAACAGAAAATCATAATAAAAGAATTTTTGAAAAATAGATCATGGTTGGCCTGAAAGAGGAAGCACCATTAACAGACAGGGATTATCCTGATCCCAGTATTCGGGCAAACATTGCAATGGCAGGAAACCTTGAGCACGATAAAAGGCGCGCGTGCGCGCATATCCGGCATCAGAACAGGAGGAATCCAACGTTTTTACATGTAATAAAGCATAACGCTGCTTTTTGCAATAGGCAATTGCCTGCTGCATCAGTGCGGTTCCAATGCCATGGCGATGATAAGCAGGAAGAACTCCCATAACACAGATTTCACAAGCAAAGGGAGAAGTTTCCTGCAGTGCAAGGAAACCGATTGGTTGCTGCCTGTCGTAGGCTATGAGTACGGGAAGAGCTGCACTTTGCTCAATATAAGTTTCCCGTGCCTGAATATTTCCAAACCAGTCGGGCAGAGCGCGCAGGATACACGCAGCTGCCTTAGTTTTCTGATTTGGCGATTCGGCCAAAACGATTTTCCATGTCATAAATAAAACGCTTTTACTCTAAAATAGAGGCTGTAAAAACCAGACGATGGCTTTGCCCCGGCAACACAGTGCGGACAAACGGTTTTTGTTCAAAATCACCGCTCTCTCCCTCATAAGCATTAAGGCCCACCCAAGGTTCCAGGCAAAGATAGTCGGCGCGTGCACCGGGCTTGGTCCACACACCCAATACGTCGAAATCATCGAAACGGAAACGAATTCCCTTTTGGCTTTTGCGATGAATCAAATCTACCTGACGGGAAGCCAAAGAAGTGAAAATGAGAGCATCTTTCTCATCAAAATAGCTGTGATGCAATGGAAGTTCTCTGCCTCCGGCCAACGGGGAAAGTACTTCGTGACCGCGAATCAATTCACCATCCGGGCAAATGGCGATTTGGCCATTTTCGGGTTTTTCAAAACGCAACAGATAATCCTCGAAAGCAGCGCCGGGTTCCATCGGGCAACGGAAACCGGGGTGCCCGCCGATGCAATAGGGCATGGGGCGAGTATCCTCATTTTGAATGCAGAATTCGGTAGAAAAACCTTGCGACAACAGAGTATGCTGAATGTGCAACCGAAAAGCGTAGGGATAAGAACGAAGAGTCTGATCATCGGCAGAAGCTGAAAAATGCAGAAAATCATTTCCCTGTTCAACCAGAGTGAATTCCCGCATCATCATAAAACCGTGCTTATGGATAGGATATGTCTGACCGGCAAAACGAACCTGATGATTGACAGGAGCCCCAACAATTGGAAAGAGTACGGGAGCATGCCCTGGCCAAATAGAGGGATCTCCCTCCCATAGACGCTCGCAGCCATGTACATCCGTATAAGAACAGAGCTCGGCACCGCGGGTATCAGCGCTTAACGAAGTGCCATAACAAGAAATCGTATGTTTCATAAAAATACCTTCCTTAAGATGCAAATTTACTTTTATTGTACCATGGTTGAGATAAAGGATAAATAAAAAAGGCAGCGATTCGCTGCCTTGATGTGTTGTAAATCAGAAACGAGCTCCGGCTGCCATTCTGGCTTCCTTCTCGGCAAGAAAATCCGGCCAAAGTTGATCCGGTCTTGCGCAGGTTACTTTGGTGTTGATATCCATGGCATCCAATAATTTCATATCCGCTTCTTCTAATTCAAAATCGAAAACATCCATATTAGAAAGGATTCGTTTTTGCTTAACGGATTTGGGGATCACGACGATATCGCGCTGCAGTTCCCAACGGAGAATGATCTGAGCGACATCTTTTCCATATTTTGCTGCAATAGGAGCAAAGCGGTCATCTCCAAATACGGCTCCGCCGGCCAGCGGGGAATATGCTTCATATTGGATTTCGTTATTTTTGCAGAAAGCTTGCAATTCGGGCATCTGATAATAAGGATGGCATTCAAACTGATTGACTGCCGGTTTGATGCTGCATTCATTTATAATGCGCTGTAGATATTCCGCATAGAAGTTTGCAACGCCGATGGCACGGGCTTTTCCTTCTTTATAGATGCGCTCCATGGCACGCCACATTTCCAGATAAGTATCGCCCAGCTCAGGATGAGGCCAGTGAATGAGAAACAGATCGACGTAATCGGTCTGCAGGTCGCATAAAGTCTGATCCATGGAATCCAGAGCTTCTTTATAGCCCATTTTGGCAACTTTGGAAGTAATGAACAGATCCTTCCGGCTGATTCCGCAGTTTTGAAGTGCAATTCCCACTTCTTTTTCATTGCCGTAAACAGCGGCCGTATCGATATGGCGATAGCCGGCTTCAATTGCCCATGTTACGGCATCGACGACTTCCTGCCCCTTTGCTTTCCAAACGCCCAGGCCAAAACGAGGCATCAGGACGCCGTTGTTGAGCTTGGTGACATCATTGATGGATGTAATTGTCATAAATTCCTCCTAAATTATTAAAAATTTCAAACCAACACATATATTAGCATAATTTGATTTTGAAAGCAAATCCGGAAAAACAGGATTTTACTTGCAAGGAATATGGATTCGGCCTATAATAGACATATAAGAAGATAATGATTGGAGCGTCAAATGAGTGCTCCAAAATATTAAATTAAGAGGGTATTTTATGCGTTACAAACACTTCAAGAATTCCAATGTGGATGTCTCCGCATTGGCAGTGGGAACATGGGCGACCGGTGCTTCCGGTTATGGCGATGTCAACGATCAGGATTCCATTGATGCAATTCGAGCAATGCTGGATGGCGGTGTTAACCTGATTGACACGGCTCCCTGCTATGGCGAAGGTTATTCAGAAAAGATAGTTGGTAAGGCGATTAAGGGCCTTGACCGCTCTAAGTTCTTTATTTCCACCAAATTTGGTGTAACGGGAACGACGCTGAAAGCTGTCAGAACCGGAGATTCCGACGGGCGTGACAGCAGTTACGGCAGTGTACTGTATGAATGCGAACAATCGCTTCGCCGCCTGGGTACTGATTATATCGACTTCTATTTTGTACATTGGCCGGATTATGATACGCCTTTTGCAGAAACAATGGAAGCGCTCAATACCTTGAAAAAACAGGGCAAGATTCGCTTTGTAGGCCTTTCCAACTTCGATGAAGAACAGATTATGGAATGCGAAAAGACTACGCAGATTGATGCGATTCAGCCTCCTTATTCAATGGTAGTGCGCCGTGACGAGGGTCTGATGAAATGGTGCCATGAGCGCGGAATCGATACCTTTACCTATGGTTCTTTGGGTGCTGGAATTCTCACCGGCACATTCCGCACACCGCCGGTCTTTGGTGAAGGGGATCCGAGAAACGGTTTCTATCCGTTCTTTAAAGAGCCTCACTTCAGCAAGGTGATGAATGTCCTGAAGGTTATGGATGAGATTTCCGCAGAGACGGGTAAGCCGTTGCCGCAAATCGCAATCAACTGGTCTACCCAGAAAGATTACGTTTCCACAGCTTTGTGCGGTGTACGCAATGTAAAAGAAGCAGTGGAAAACTGCGCAACGTTTGATTGGACTTTGTCGGATGCACAGCTGGCAGCGATTGATGCAGCAATCGAAGCAAATCTGGATTTCGATGGTTCTGCTCCGCTTAAGTAATTTGCAATAAATAGAAACGGCACGAAATATTCGTGCCGTTTTTTTGTATGAACTTCTTTTGAGCTGCATATCCATACAATAAAAATGAAAATGGAGTTATGCAGATGGTAATTTATGTGGTAATGCCGGGAGACAGCGTCTATTCCATTGCGGC
>QANA01000070.1:19037-35147 GCA_003149735.1 Clostridiales bacterium
GATGGTAATTTATGTGGTAATGCCGGGAGACAGCGTCTATTCCATTGCGGCGGAATATGGAATAAGTGCGGAAAAAATCATTGCCGACAACAGGCTGACGGATGGAAACAGCCTGGCTGTAGGGCAGACGCTGGTCATACAGATCCCCAGCCAGGTACACACCGTTGCTGCCGGGGAATCGCTGTTGGAGATTGCGCGGCAGTATGGTACGACTGTGGATGCACTGCTGCGCAACAATCCGGAATTAAATGGAAAAGCTTTGATTTATCCGGGTCAGGTGTTAACCATTTTTCTGGATACACAGAGGCAGGGGAAACTGGCAGTAAACGGATATGCATATCCGTTTATTGAACAGGGAGAGTTGCGGCGGGTATTGCCGTATTTGACGTACTTAACCGTTTTTACTTATGGGATTGATGGCGAAGGCAATTTGTTTGCGCCCGATGATACACAAATGATTCGAATGGCAAAGGAATATGGCGTGGCGCCGGTCATGCATATTTCCAGCTTGAATGCAGAAGGGTACTTTGATAATACACTTTCTACGGCTCTTCTGGAAAATCCTGATGCACAAAGCAATTTTATAGAACAAATGGTGCGTGTAGTACAGGAAAAAGGGTATGAAGGGGTGGATATTGATTTTGAGTTTGTGCCGGCAGAGGAAGCAGAAGCATATATTCAATTGGTAACAGAGTTGCGGACAGCCGTCAATGCATTGGGATATGAAGTGATCGTGGCATTGGCTCCCAAAACATCAGCGACACAGAGGGGAATCTTGTATGAAGGGCATCAATATCAGGGATTGGGCAGTGCGGCCGACCGTGTGCTGCTGATGACTTATGAATGGGGCTATACTTATGGGCCACCGATGGCTGTGGCTCCAATCAATAAAGTAGAGGAAGTGGTCAGGTATGCTTTGACGGAAATTCCGCCGGAAAAAATCTATTTGGGTATTCCAGCATATGGATACGACTGGATTCTTCCCTATCAGCAGGGGCGCGCTGCCCGTTCACTGGGACCTCAGGAAGCAATCCAATTAGCCATTGCCAAACAGGCGCAAATAGAATATGACTATACGGCCCAGGCTCCCTATTTTTATTATTGGCAGGGAGGAGAGCAACATGTTGTCTGGTTTGAGGATGCGCGAAGTGTGCGGGAAAAATTGGCTTTGGCGGAAGCCTATGATCTTTATGGCGTGGCATATTGGAATTTGATGCGGCCTTTCCCACAAAACTGGTTGGTATTGAATGGCAATTATGAAATTATAAGGAAATAAAAAGCGGAGGGATTTCCCTCCGCTTTTTGAAAAGCCACTTTACTTATTGGCCATGGACTTTTCAACCTCTTCGATCATTCTCTTGACCATATAGCCGCCTACATAACCGGCTTCTTTGGAAGTAAGATCGCCGTTATAGCCTTTTTTGAGGTCGACTCCGATCTCGTTTGCAATCTCATACTTCATGTTTTCCATCTTCTGTCTTGCAGCAGCAGTATCTACCGTGAGCTTGTTGCTGTTATTGTTTCTGGAATCCATCGATATAGCCTCCTTTCTGCAGTATTTATGCTTGTTTTACTTATTTCTGATACTGTTCGATCATTTTTTTTACCATGTAACCGCCGACGGTGCCGTTCTGCTTTGCAGTCAGGTCGCCATTGTAGCCTTCTTTCAGGTTAATGCCCTGTTCCTTAGCAATTTCGAACTTCATATTATTCAAATATTCCTTTGCCTCGGGAACTACGACACGGCTGGATTTGCCGGATGACTTAGCCATATTTTCACCTCCATTTTTATAGTGCAGGCAAGAAGCGCTGCGGACGCGGCAGATTTTTATTGCTGCGTTATCTATAATTTTCCCGAAAATCGTCAATATACTCTGGTAAAATCTTTTTTTTCTGAAAAATATTGGAAATAAAAAAAGCGCTTACGCGCTTTCAAAAATCCATCTTTTCAAGAATTCAGATGTAAAAAATTTTCAATCCAGCAAGCTACACCGTCTTCCTGTACGGAAGAAGTTACTTCTCCTGCCAACGCTTGTACTTCTACCGGTGCGTTGCCTACTACAACACTGTGCCCGGCAGTGCGCAGCATAGCTGCATCATTCATACTGTCCCCAAAACAGTATGTGCTCGAGATCGGAACGTGGTAATAAGCGGCAATATCTTCAATGGCTTTTCCTTTATGCTGGCCTTTTTGTATTATTTCATAATAAACATTGCTGTTATTAATAATAGAAAGGTTATGTTGCATAATAAAAGTCTCCACTTCTTTGGGCATGGGGACCTGGAATAAAGTCAGTTTATGTACTGGCATGTCCCGGAATTGAGCGGCGTATTCAGAAAAGGAATGTACTTCGGGGACGATATCCGGCTCAGTCGATGCGCGGTGATAGAATAAAATCCGTTTTTCTCCTTCCACAGCGCCATCTAATTGCCAATGTTCGAATAATTGAAGCAGTTGCAACAGCAGCTTGGAATCCAGGCGGCGTTCCCAGGCCAAAGTCCCGTTAATAAATGTAGCGGCACCGCAGGCAGTGGCATAACAATCGAAAGGCAACTCCACCGCTGCTTTGGGAAGATGCCCATAACATCTTCCGGTACATAGGATGATTTTATGCCCCTGTTGCCGTAAAGCCTGGAGCGCCCGACGAGTGCGTTGTGAAATACCTTCGGTTCCACGCTGATGAAGCGTGCCATCATAATCAAAGAAAAAAAGCTTCATTGGTAATAAAAAAACATTCTCCTGTAAAATTAGTTTATATTATAACATAAATTGACAGAAGAAATCATCATTTTACAAGATGTGGAAAAGCGGAATTATGTTTCTGATGCTTCTGCTTCGGAAGCATAAGCAACGCCTGAACTGCTGTCGGCAGCGGAATCGAGAGAGCGCGTAAACAGAGTATTGATATGAGAGCGCTTATCTGCAAAACTATAATATTTTTGCCCGCAAACAATGATATGATCACTTAATTGAATTTCGAGACGTGAAAGAGTTTGTACCAATTCCTGAGTGACAGCGATATCCTGGCGGCTGGGCAGCACATTGCCGCCAGGATGATTATGTGCAAGAATCAAGCGGGAAGCGTTGTGGCGCAGCGCAATAGCGGCAATTTCCCGTGCCGAAACGGGAACAGAATCGACAGAACCTTCCATGACGATGCATTTATGGAGCACGCGGTAAGAAGTATCCAAACAAATCAGATACAGACATTCAGTCTTGCGCCCGAACAGCAGAGAAGAAATGTATTTAGCTGCCTGAGTGCTGGTGGAAAGAAAGGTTTCCTCATTTTGCTGTGCGAAAAGACGATGAGCGACAGGAGCGAACAGGAGTAACAAAGAAGCAGAAATTTCTCCAATGCCGGAAACTTTGCATAACTCTTCTTTCTCCGCATGCAGTACCGCAGAAAGGGAGCCGAACGTATTGAGCAAGCGATGGGCCAATTGATTGGTATCTATGCGGGGCCGCGCGTAGGACAGAATCAGTTCCAGCACTTCATGATCAGCGAAGCTTTCCAGACCGGCTATGGCAAAGCGCTCTCGCAGTCTGCTGCGATGACCTTGATGCAGATGGGAGGATGATTTGCTTTGATCCATAAAAAATACTTCCTTTCAGGAGAACGTAGAGTGCAAAAGGCTTTTTCTGCGAAAAAGTACCATTAAGATTGACAATCTGCGCTATACGATAATATAATTTATTTTGTATAGGCAGGAGCGGAATGCATACTGCCCTAAACATCATAAAACGATTCTTAACAGTATCATATCATATTTTAACAGGAGAATACATCAGTGAAACAATTGACAAGCAGACAACTTCGGAGCCTTTGGTTGGAATTTTTTAAATCCAAGGGTCATACTATAATTCCCTCTGCCTCTTTGATCCCGGAAAACGACCCTACCGTGCTGTTTACAACAGCGGGCATGCATCCGTTGGTTCCCTATCTGTTGGGTGAAAAGCATCCGGCAGGCACAAGATTGACCGACGTGCAGAAATGTGTGCGTACCGGTGATATTGATGAAGTGGGCGATGCTTCCCATTGCACGTTTTTTGAAATGTTGGGCAACTGGTCGTTGGGTGATTATTTTAAAAAAGAGGCTATTTCCTGGAGCTTTGAGTTCCTGACCGATGAAAAATGGTTGGGCATTCCTAAGGACAAACTGTATTTTACCTGTTTTGCAGGAGATGAAAATGCTCCCCGCGATATGGAATCCTATCAACATTGGAGAGATATGGGCGTGGAAGAGAGCCATATTTTCTTCCTTGATAAAGAACACAATTGGTGGGGCCCGGCAGGTGTGACCGGTCCGTGCGGCCCGGATACCGAAATGTTTATCGATACCGGCAAGCCCGCATGCAGCGACCACTGCGATCCTTCCTGCTCCTGCGGAAAGTATCTGGAGATCTGGAATGACGTCTTTATGGAATATAATAAGAATGAAAAAGGCGAGTTTGAACCGCTGGCACACAAGAATGTAGATACCGGCATGGGGCTCGATCGAACCATATGCATTCTGCAGGGAAAGAAATCGGTCTATGATACGGATGTATTTGCAGATATTCTGGCTAAGATCAGTGAACTTTCGGGCAAAAATTATGAAGATGATGAGGAAACCACAAAGGCGTTCCGCATTGTGGCCGATCATGTGCGGTGTGCAACCTTTATCATCGGTGATGAGAAAGGTGTTACTCCTTCCAATGTGGATCAGGGATATGTATTGCGCAGATTGCTCAGGCGAGCGATTCGTTTTGCTATGAAATTGGGTATTGAGCAAGGCGGATTACCTCAGGTTGCTCAGCAGGTGATCACTCAGTATGGAGATATCTATCCTGAACTGGAAGCAAATCGCGAGAAAATTTTAAGCGAAATTGCCCAGGAAGAGGAACGCTTCTCCCGCACGATTAATCAGGGAATGAAAGAGTTTGATAAGCTGGTCACTTATCTGAAAACAAAGGAAATCCCAGGGAAGAGCGCTTTCCGCCTGTATGATACATTTGGTTTCCCCATTGAGTTTACCATGGAACTGGCGGCAGAAAAGGGATTTACCGTTGACGAAGCAGGTTATCAAGAGGCATTTAAAAAGCATCAGGAAAAATCCCATGCCGGTGCCGAACAGAGATTCAAAGGCGGCCTGGCAGATACCGGAGAGGCCACTGCACGCCTGCATACCGCGACGCATCTGTTGCTGGCCGGCCTTAAAAAAATTTTGGCTGATGATACTATTATGCAGAAAGGCAGCAATATTACGGCAGAGCGCTTGCGCTTTGACTTCAGTTTCCCCCGCCCATTGACGGCTGAGGAGAAACAGGCGGTCGAAGATTTTGTCAACGAGGCAATTGCAGCGGACGTGACCGTAGAATGCAAGGAGATGAGCCTGGAAGAAGCGAGAGAACAAAATGCAACAGGCGTATTTGGCTCCAAATATGGCGATGTTGTAAAAGTATATAATATCGAAGGCTGGAGCAAGGAGATCTGTGGCGGACCTCATGCAGCACATACGGGTGAATTAGGCAAATTCAAAATCCAAAAAGAACAGAGCTCTTCTGCAGGTGTGCGCCGAATTCGTGCAATACTGACACAGGATTAAATCTGCCGAAAAATTTGGCAGAAATGCGAGGAAAATAAGATGAAAAAATTATTTGGAGAGTTCAAAGCATTCATTTCGCGCGGCAATGTGCTGGATATGGCTGTCGGTGTTATCATCGGCAGTGCCTTCACCGCAATTGTCAACTCCTTGGTCAATGATATTTTCATGCCGCTGTTGGGTGTATTGACGGGCGGCCTGGATTTTTCATCGCTGACGATTAAGCTGGCCAGTGATGAGGCAATTCAGGCAGCAATTGATGCAGGAAAGACGCCGGCAATGCTCAAATATGGTTCTTTTATTGCGGCCATTATTAACTTCCTGCTGATTGCGTTGGTGATTTTTGCTGTGACCAAGACTATCAGCGCTCTGCGGGAACGTGCAAAGAAGAACGAAACGCAGGAGGAAGAGAAGGAGAAGCGGCTGTGCCCCTATTGCAGAAGCGAAATTGCAGAGGACGCAACTCGCTGCCCACACTGCACTTCTATGTTGGAACTTCCGCAACAGGAAGAAACTGTTCAATCGGAATAAGCAAAAATCCTTTTGGAATAAAACTTGAGTAAACGAAAACGGCATGATATCAGAATCATGCCGTTTTATTATGCTGCTTACCATTCGCGTTTTTGATAAAGTTTGATGGATAGGATCCATGATATTCCGAAAATGAGGATGGAAGCAATTCCAACAATGAGATTTATGGCAGGTGTGAAGGAAATCGCAGGAATGCCTTCAGACGGATTCCAAATGCCAAGGATAGCGCAAAAACTGCCGATTATAATGTAATATGCAATACGTCCTTTTTCTGCACCGAATTTATAGACGGGCGGTAAAAGAAAGGCCGATGGCAATAGCAACAGGGGAATAAAGTTTAAGGCTAATTCTGCGATTTGGCCGAAAGCAAATGTTTTCCGGTATAACATGGCAGCAGTCTGCACGAAAAGAAGTGCGATGGCAGTTAAGGTACCAAAAATGAGACTGACTATGTATTTGCAAGATACGACCTGCACTCTGCTGCAAGGAAGTGTTTCCGCATAGATGTTCCACCGATCCTTTTCTTCATAGGAAATCAGAGTCATAGCAGCGATACTGGAAAAAATGCATGGATAGTAAAGAAAAAACACATAATCGTTAAAAAAGGAAGCTGCGATAAAAACGAATGCGACCAAAAATAAAGAACGAAGATAATTCTTTGCCGTATAGTAGTCTTTCAGTAAAAGTCCTTTCATGATATATCTGTCTCCTTTGCCATAAATATGAACAGTTGTTCAATGTCGATCGGATGGATTTCCATGTCTGCAGGTACTTGATCACGCCTGACGATAGCCTCTGCCCCATAAATATTTTTCTTTACACCCTGGATAGCATCGGAGGGGATTTCCGCCAACTGCGCGGCAGAGCAATGGATCAGGCAGTATTCAGCTTTCAGCATATCTTTTTCAGCGCACAAAAGCAGTTTGCCTTGATGCAAGAAGGCAATATAATCACAGATCTTCTCCAAATCACTGACAATATGAGAAGAGATCAGTATGGAATGAGTTTCATCCCGGGTGAATTCATTGAAAATATCCAGTATCTCATCTCGGATGACAGGGTCGAGCCCGGAAGTTGCTTCATCTAAAATGAGCAGCTTCGGATGGTGACTCAGTGCGATGGCAATTCCCAACTTCATTTTCATTCCACGGGAGAATTCTTTAAATTTTTGATGCCTGGGTAAATCAAAAGTTGTAAGGTATCTGGTATATTCAGCATCATCCCAATGCTGAAATACATGCCGCATCACCTTGCCGATCTGGATAGGGGTCAGACATTCCGGCAGACCAACTTCGTCGAGCACGACGCCGATCTCTTCTTTTGCTAAATGGATACTATCCTGATGGTCTTTGCCAAAGAGGGAGATGGTGCCCTCGTCTTTTTCGATCATGTTGAGGATGAGTTTGATGACAGTGCTTTTGCCGGCACCGTTTTCACCTATCAACCCCATAATACATCCCTGCGGAAGGGTTAACGAAACATCTTCCAGTGTGAAATCTTTATATGATTTGGATAAATGTCTGATTTCGATTGCATGCATATTCATTCCCCCGTTATGCAATGGATCATCTCAATGATGTCGGATTTTTCGAGATTACAGGAAGCGGCGAGCCGCATAATTTCTTCAATATATGCTTCTATCTTTTTGAGATTTTCTTCTCTCAGCAGCTCGACATTTTTGGGAGCGACAAAGCACCCCTTTCCGGCAACGGTGTAAATAAATCCATCCTTTTCCAACTCATCATATGCCCGTTTGGTGGTAATAACACTGATTCGCAAATCTTTGGCCAGATTTCTGATGGAAGGCAGGGCGGCATCTTCCTGCAACGTACCATTGATAATCTGTGATTTGATCTGTAAATAAATCTGCTCATAAATCGGAGCTCCACTTTTATTGTTAATCCATAAATCCAAAATACACACCCCGTATCTACTGTATATATATAATATATACAATTAAAACAGGCTTGTCAACTATATGGAGGAGAGGAGGTGGAAGCAGAGCCTATACACTTTTTATCAAACGCCGTAAAAGCTGTTATAAAGCTGTTGAAGTCGTTTGTTTTCGATAGAACTGCTATAGTGAAAGTTATTGTTTATGAACAAAGAAAATGAAAAGAATGCAAAAAAATAAGAAGATTTCATTCAAAAATGAGATGATAAAATGCAATTAAAAATAAAAACCGGAACTTTTTGCAATTTTTGAAGATAAAATATGCAAAAAAGGCTTGCATTTATAAGAGCGATGTATTATTATTGGTGTTACATTGCGTAGACATTACATGGTTGGAGGATCATAGATATGAAATTTTCTAAAAAGGCAATGGGTATTTCCCCATCTCTCACTTTGGGTATTGACACACTTTCCAAAGAAATGAAAGCACAAGGACAGGATGTTGTCAGCTTTGGAGTGGGAGAGCCTGATTTCGATACCCCAGTTTATATAAAAGAAGCGGCTAAAGCGGCCATCGACAGAGGTTATACGAAATATACGCCGGTTCCTGGTATTATGGAATTGCGCGAAGCCATAGCGGAACGTTATCGCCAGGTTTATGGACTTTCTTATACAGCTGCTAACGTTGTAGTTTCCAATGGAGCAAAACAATCTCTCTATAATATCTTTCAGGCTATTCTGGATCCGGGTGATGAGGTAATCATCATTTCCCCTTATTGGGTAACCTATCCGGAATTGGTAAAAATGGCTTCGGGTACACCTGTAATTGTAGAAGCCAAGGAAGAAGATCATTTTCAGCCGGATATTTCCAAAATTGAAGAAGCGGTTACAGAACGGACACGGGCAATTATTGTCAACAACCCTTCCAACCCCTGCGGCAATGTTTACTCCCGTGAAAGTTTGGAAGAAATTGCGCAAATTGCGCAGAAATATGATTTGGTGATTGTATCGGATGAAATCTATGATGTATTGTGCTATCAGGGTGATATGATTTCTATTGCCGGTATCTCCGAGGATGCAAAAGAAAGAACGGTTATTGTAAACGGCATGAGCAAAGCATTTGCCATGACCGGATGGCGGATGGGGTATACCATTAGTGATCCGGCATTGGCAAAGGTTATGACCAGCTACCAGAGCCATAGTTCCTCGAACCCCAGCTCTATTTCCCAATATGCGGCATTGGCAGCGCTGCTTGGGCCTAAAGATGATATGAAGGAAATGGTGACTGCTTTTGCTGCAAGGGCAAAGCTGATTTATCAGCTGTTGAATGAAATCCCCGGAGTGAGCTGCCAAATGCCTGCGGGAGCATTTTATGCCCTGCCTAATATTAAAAGCGCATTTGGGAAATGTTATCGGGGTGTGCGGATTGAAAATTCTGTGCAGTTTGCAGAGCTGCTGCTGAAGGAAAAGCTGGTGGCTGTAGTTCCCGGAATAGCCTTTGGGGCAGAAGGGTATATGCGCCTTTCTTATGCAACTTCCGAAGAGAATATTAAAAAGGGAATCGGCAGAATCAGAGAATTTTTTGGTGAATTGAATTGAGGATTGTAATATGAATGTAGAAAAACAGTATAGAAGAACGAATCTCCTGCAGGAACATGACTATTACTATAATCTGCAGGATGTGGAACAGCCTGTGCTGTTCCGGGATAGTTTCCCTTATGATCAGGTACCTAAGACACGATTTAATCACAGATTGGTCCCTATGTATTTCCCGGATCATATCTGGATTACAGATACAACTTTTCGTGATGGCCAGCAGGCTATGCAGCCTTTTACGGCAGACCAGATTTTACATCTCTATAAATTGATGCATAAGCTGGGCGGCAAGCGTGGCGTGATTCGTCAGAGTGAATTTTTTGTATATACGGAAAAGGATCGCAAGGCGCTGGAAAAGTGTATGGAGATGGATTACGATTTTCCGGAAATTACGACTTGGATTCGGGCCAGCAAAAATGATTTTGATTTGGTAAAGCGCATAGGTATTCAGGAGACGGGAATTCTTGTTTCCTGCTCTGATTATCATATTTTCAATAAGATGGGCTTGACGCGGCAGCAGGCGATGGATAAATATCTGGGAATTGTGAAGGATGCAATATCTTATGGTATTCGCCCCCGGTGCCACCTTGAGGATATTACAAGAGCTGATTTCTACGGTTTTGTAGTGCCTTTTGTGACTGAATTAATGCGCATTATGCAGGAGACGGGCGTGCCGATTAAAATTCGTATGTGCGATACGATGGGATATGGAGTGCCTTATCCGGGAGCAGCTTTGCCGAGAAGTGTGGCAGGTATTGTATATGGATTGCGTTTTTATGCCGGCGTGCCTTCCCAATTGCTGGAGTGGCATGGCCATAACGATTTCCATAAAGTTGTAGTCAATGCAGCAACGGCCTGGTTATATGGTGCATCCGGCGTTAACTGTTCGCTTTTGGGAATCGGGGAGCGCACCGGCAATTGCCCGTTGGAAGCGATGGCTATGGAATATGCGCAGCTGATTGGAAACGACGGCGGAATGCGTCTGGAAGTGATTACTGAGATTGCTGATTATTTCCAAAAGGAAATCGGATATAAGATCGATCCCAAAACACCTTTTGTGGGGTCGGATTTTAATTCTACCCGTGCAGGTATCCATGCGGATGGAATACTCAAGGATGAGGAAATTTATAACATTTTTGATACCAAGAAAATCTTGAACCGGCCGGTGGGCGTGATGCTGGGAGAACATTCCGGAGTGGCCAGTATTGCTTATTGGATTAATACGCACTTTAATCTGCCTCAGGAACTGTGCGTGGATAAGCGCAGTGAGCTGGTGGAAAAGGTCCGGCAAATCATGGATGGCAGCTATGCAGAAGGCCGGAATACCATGTTTTCAGATGCGGAACTGGAAGCAATGGTGGAAGCGGCGGATGCTGAACAGTATCGTAAATTCAAGGAAAATTGCTGAAAGCGCAAATAAGGGCGGCACGGAAAAAGCGTGTCGCTTTTGTTTGATTTCCATAGAGGAATGTTATATACTATACTAATATAATTCAATTACTGTTTAAGGGAGGCAAATATGGATATCAAGCACGAAATACTGGAAATCCTACGTGATGATGCAACCATCAGCAACCAGACCATCGCCGCCATGCTGGGCATAGCAGAAGAGCAAGTGGCTGCTGCCATCGCCGAATTGAAAGCGCAGGGGATTATTATGAAATATAGCGCAATTCTCAATTCCGAAGCTATGGGAGAACAAGCCCCCGCGGAAGCTATGATTGAAATCAAAGTAGAACCAAAGCTGGATTTCGGCTATGAAGATATTGCGCGGCGTATTTATCGTTTTTCTGAAGTAAAAGCACTGTATTTGATGTCGGGCAGATATGATCTTTCTATTCGTGTAGAAGCAAGAACGATGAAGGAAATATCAAAATTCGTCTGGGAAAAACTTTCTGTGCTGGAAGGAGTGCGCAGCACGGAGACTTTGTTTATTATGCGTAAATATAAAGAAAACGGCGTTGTTTTTGATAAGATTGAGAAACAAAGCAGATTGGTGGTAACTCCGTGAATACACAGCAGTTAATTGCCGAATCTGTCAGTGCGGTGCCACCTTCCGGTATACGCAAATTCTTTGATATTGCCAGTGACATGAAAGATGTCATTTCCATGAGCGTAGGGGAACCGGATTTTGTTACGCCCTGGAACGTATGTCAGGCAGCGATCGATTCTATTGAACGCGGGGAGACGCACTATACTTCCAACAGCGGTACGCTGGAATTGCGTAGCCTCATTGAAAAGTATCTTGCAGAGCGTTTTAATGTACATTACAAACCGGAGCAGATGCTGGTGACAGTAGGTGCCAGTGAAGCTTTGGACCTGGCATTTCGTGCCTTGCTGAATCCGGGAGATGAAGTATTGATTCCTGCTCCTTCCTATGTATCTTATGAACCTGGCGTGCGCTTTGCTCATGGCATCAGTGTTCCGATTGTGACGGAAGAGAAAGATGATTTTGTAATAAAACCGGAGCATATTGAACGGGCCATTACCCCCAAAAGCAAGGTATTAGTCATTCCGTACCCCAATAATCCCACCGGCGCGGTACTCTCTGCAGAGGATATTGTTGCGATACAGGATATTGCCCTGAAGCACAATCTGTTTGTGATTGCCGATGAGATCTATGCGGAATTGACTTATGGGCGCAATCACGTTTCCTTTGCCGAAGGATTTGAAGACCGGACATTGCTGATCAATGGATTTTCCAAAGCATTTGCTATGACGGGTTGGCGCCTGGGGTATGCGGCAGGTCCCAAACCGGTGATTGATGCGATGCTTAAAATCCATCAATATACCATGCTTTGCGCACCAATTATGAGTCAGAAGGCCGGCGAAGAGGCTTTGCGCACTGAAATGATGAAGGATTACTATCAGGTGCGTGAAATGGTGCGCAATTATAATCGCCGCAGAGTATATGTTGTACAAAGTTTCCGTGAGATGGGCTTTTCCTGTTTTGAGCCACGGGGTGCGTTTTATGCTTTCCCCAATATTTCATGGACAGGCTTGACTTCTGAAGAGTTTTGCCGCCGATTGATTTTGGAACATCATGTGGCATGCGTCCCCGGAACGGCTTTTGGAGCCAGCGGAGAAGGATTTATTCGCTGCTCTTATGCAACCTCAATGGACAATCTGCAGGAAGCAATGCAGCGTATACGGGATTTTATCGGCACTTTATAAAAGAAACAAGAACGGAGAAGCCAGAACACGGGCGCTTGGGTTTTTGTTGAAATAAGTCGGAAGGAAGCAAGTCGGATTATTATGTTGAATATCGTGTTGGTAGAACCGGAAATCCCCGGTAATACAGGTAATATTTCGCGTACCTGCGCAGTGGTGGGCGCGCGGCTGCATCTGGTGGAACCGCTGGGATTTTCTATCGACGAGAAGCATTTGATGCGGGCAGGGCTGGATTATTGGGATAAATTGGATTTGACGGTATATAAAAATCTGGATGCGTTTTTAGAACAAAATCGCGGAAAAGGCCGATTCTGGTATTTTTCTACCAAAGCTGCCCGCCGGCATTCGGAAGTGACTTACAGGGATGGAGATTATCTGATTTTCGGCAAGGAAAGCGCCGGTTTGCCGGAATATCTGGTGTATGGGCATCCGGAAGAAGCGGTGCGCATTCCCATGCGGGATACTTTGCGCTCTCTGAATCTTTCTAATTCGGTTGCCATTGCAGTTTATGAGGCATTACGCCAGTTGGATTATCCGGACCTGCGCTGAAAAACGAAAATTTTATTGACGGAAAAAGGCTTTCTATTTAAAATAGAAACTGGAGAATGGGTATCTTTGGTAAGATATCTCCTCAAACAAATGGTTATCCTAATTTTATACAAAAAAAGGAGTATAAAAGCATATGAATAAAAAAACGATCAAGGATATCGACGTAGCAGGCAAACGGGTGCTTGTCCGCGTAGACTTCAATGTCCCGCTGAAAAATGGTGAGATTACGGATGAGACGCGTATTCAGGCAGCTTTGCCCACCATTCAGTATTTGTTGAATCAGAATGCGAAGGTTGTACTTTGCTCGCATCTGGGAAGACCCAAGGGAGAATTCAAACCGGAATTTTCGTTGGCTCCGGTGGCGCGCCGTTTACAGGGGCTGCTGCCCAATAAGGTGACTTTTGCTACTGACGTAGTTGGAGAAAGCGCGGATGCAGCAGTCGCCAATATGCAGAATGGCGAAGTTGTCTTGCTGGAAAACCTGCGTTTCCATAAAGAAGAGACTAAGAATGACCCTGAATTTGCCAAGAAGCTGGCAAGCTATGGCGATATTTATGTGGATGATGCTTTTGGTGCGGTGCACAGAGCACATGCTTCTACAGCTGCAGTAGCGGAATATCTGCCGGCAGTGGCCGGTTTCCTCATTGAAAAGGAACTTCAGTTCCTGGGCAATGCGGTTGAAAATCCTCAGCGGCCTTTTGTTGCTATTCTGGGTGGTGCAAAAATTGCGGATAAGATTGGTGTAATCGAAAATCTGTTCAATAAGGTTGACAGCCTGATTATCGGCGGCGGCATGGCTAATACTTTCCTGGCAGCACAGGAAATCAACATGAAGAATTCGCTGGTTGATCAGGATAGCATCGGGACTGCAAAAGAACTGCTCAAAAAGGCGAAGACTTTAGGTGTCAAGATTTTGCTGCCCAGCGATGTAGTGGCTGCGGATCAGTTTGATAATGATGCCAAGACGGTCATGGTACCTGTAGAGAATATCCCTGATGGCTATATGGCTCTGGATATCGGCGCTTCTACACGTATGATTTTTGCTGAAGAAATCAATAAAGCAAAGACAATTATTTGGAACGGACCGATGGGTGTGGCAGAAATGAGCTCTTTTGCCGGCGGCACCAAAGCGGTTGCAGAAGCAATGGCAAACGTGAAAGATGCAACAACGATTATCGGCGGCGGCGATTCTGCTGCGGCAGTGAAGAGCCTGGGTTATGGCGACAAGATGAGCCATATCTCTACCGGCGGCGGCGCTTCTCTGGAATTCCTGGAAGGCAAAGTGCTTCCCGGCATTGCTGCGCTGAACGATAAGGAATGAACAAGTTATAATTACAGGATTTGGAGGATATCATGAGAAGACCTATCATCGCAGGAAACTGGAAAATGAATAAAACACCCGCTGAAGCGGAAGAACTGGTAAAGGCATTGGTGCCATTGGTGGTGGATGCAGAGGCGGAAGTTGTAGTTTGCCCGCCCTTTGTCTGCCTGGATGCAGTGGGAAAAGTAATCAAAGGTACCAATATTAAGCTGGGTGCGCAGAATGTGCACTTTGAAAAGAGCGGTGCCTTTACAGGTGAAATTTCCGCAGATATGTTGCTGGCTATGGGTGTGGAATATGTCATTATCGGGCATAGCGAGCGCCGTCAGTATTTTGGCGAAACTGACTGCACAGTCAATAAGAGAGCAAGAGCGGCTTTGGCAGCAGGCTTGAAGCCCATTATCTGTGTCGGTGAGAGCTTGGCAGAGCGGGAAAACGGGATTACCGATGAATTGGTCGGCATGCAGACTAAGCTGGCTTTAAAAGAGATTGAAGCAGAGCAGTTGGAACAGTTGGTAATTGCCTATGAGCCTATTTGGGCGATCGGTACTGGCAAAACGGCAACGGCACAGGAAGCAAATGCGACCATTGGTGCGATCCGCAGGGCAATTGCTCAGGTTTATGGTGAAGAAGCGGCGCAGAAGGTACGAATCCAGTATGGTGGCAGCATGAATCCCAAAAATGCTTCCGAATTGATGGCGCAGAGCGAAATCGATGGCGGCCTGATTGGCGGAGCCAGCTTGAAAGCAGAGGATTTCTCCAAAGTAGTAAAATACTGAGCGAATTAAAGGAGAAACTATGAAAAAATTTACCGCTCTCATGATTCTGGATGGATTTGGTGAGAGAAGTGAACGAGAAGGAAATGCTGTGCAATTGGCAAATACGCCTAATATTGATGCCTTGAAAAAGGAGTATCCGTGTACTTATATTGGTGCGTCCGGCCTGTCGGTAGGCTTGCCGGATGGCCAGATGGGTAACTCCGAGGTAGGGCACTTGAATATCGGAGCCGGCCGTATTGTTTATCAGGAATTGACGCGCATTACAAAGGCAATTTCCGATGGCGATTTCTTTAATAATGAAGCGTTTTGCGGCGCAGTAGAGAATGTGAAGAAAAATGGCAGTGCTTTGCATCTGTTGGGATTGCTTTCTGACGGTGGCGTGCATAGCCATATCGATCATCTGGAAGCCTTGGTAAAGTTGGCCGCACAGAATGGTCTGGAAAAAGTGTATATTCATTGCTTTATGGATGGCAGAGATGTTCCGCCGGACAGCGGCAAAGCGTATATGGAAGACCTGTGTGCACGGTTGGAACGAATCGGTACCGGACGGGTAGCAACAGTCAGTGGCCGGTATTATGCGATGGACCGCGATAATCGTTGGGAACGAGTAAGTAAAGCTTATGCAGCCATGGTAAAGGGGGAGGGCGAGCAAAATACCTGCCCGGTGGCAGCAATGGAGCAATCCT
>QANA01000057.1 GCA_003149735.1 Clostridiales bacterium
AATAAATGGATTAATCGTCCATTACAGAATTGGATTTTAGGCTTCCTATTTATTCTCCTCTCCGCAACGCCTCCATCGGCGACATTTTAGCTGCCTGATGGGCAGGATAGATTCCCGCCACCATACCTACCATTGCAGCAATTACTATCGCCGCAATGGTCAGCCACATCGGTACTTCTAACAACAACCCTTGCTGGAACTGCATTCCCAAAAAACTACCTTCTCCAACCCCTACGTTTATTGCCGTGACTACGATATAGCTTAACACTGCGCCTAACGCGCCGCCAAATCCGCCGATCATCAGCGATTCCGTAAGAAACAACCTTTGGATCTGCTTAGTTTTCATGCCTATAATCTTCATGATACCAATATCACTTTGGCGTTCCAAAATATTCGCATACATGGTATTGGCAATACTAATGGCAGATACTAGTAGCGAAATGCTCCCGATAGCCAACAGCAGCGTTTGCTGCTGACTCCGTTCCTCCTGTATCTGCAAAATGCTTCCAGACTGTGCATAGGCCTGATATCCTCGCTTTTGTAGTTCTCCCAGCACGCCTTCTACCTGATCGATGGTCTCCACACGGACGACCGCTCTGCTATACTCCGACAAAGATGTCCCTGTCAACGTGCGATACTCTTTATTCTCAATCAGCATCTGCTTCAATACCTGGAGATCAATATATACCTGATTACTGTATTGGCTTTGAGTATTCTTTGTCACCCCAGCCACTTTTACTCGGTATACACTGGACTGCGGTGCACCTTCCATGTCATAACCCAACATCAGTGTGTACTCTGCATTGAGCCAATCGATTTGTGGTTCATATACCTGCTGCTGTTCATAGGACATACCGGAAAGAGGCGCGTCCTCTGTTACAAACTGCTTTGCCGCCTGCCCACCAATAATCAGTTCCGGCATATTTTCCTGTCCAGAAAATGTGCCACCCTGTTCATAGTTCAGATCCAGCACCTCACTGTTGATGCCATACAGCAAAATGTCTGCCTGATAATTTCCCGTACGCACCACCGCAAACACCTCTACGATGGGTGAAACTGCCGTCACTTCCGGCAACTCTTGAATCGCAGTGAGGGCACTGTCTGTCAATCCTCCGCGCATCGTATCATCGGTTGAATAGATCTCTATTTGCGTCAGTGCGGTGTTTTCCTCCAGCACAGTTTTGAATTGCTGATAATTTGACAACCCGATGGACAACATCAGGATGATACAGGCAGTCCCTATCATAATGCCGGTGACAGTAAGAAAAGTACGTGTCTTGCGGCGTTTCAGATTGGTGGCTGCCAACTTCCACAAATCAATCGATTTCATCTTCTTCTCGCTTATTTCGTTTGACCTTTGCTACGATGAATATCGTCGTCGCAACACCTGCTACAAGAATGCCGCCGATCAGTGCAGCCAACCGCCAGTCAGACTTTACCTTTTCCTCTTGCTGTGTCTGTTCTTCTCCTTGTGCAGAAACGATCACCGGCGCATGGATCGTGGTTTCCAGCGCAAATTCCTGCGTATATACCTCGGCAAATTCATCCTCATATGTCAGTATCAGTTTGCCGGATACATCTCCGTATTTCTGCTCAACACCCAGCTTTCCCTGTACGAATGCGTACAGATTGTCTTGCTTGGAGCTGCCACTGTCTACATTACCCATAAACACGCTTGCCTCTGCTAGCAATCCTTCCACTTGCAATTCTGCTCGTACATTATAGATGTCTGCGCGCCCCATGTTCATGACGTTAATAGGCAGTGTCAATGTCTCACCGACATACACTTCCGACGGGATGGTCACTGCATCAATCTCTACGCGCATAGGCTGTTGAATCTGCACCACTACCGATTCTGTCGCCATATAGGCCTGCGCGTCTTTGCCTTCATAACTCATATCCAACGTCAGCTTCTGCGGACGCTGCTCCGCGGCGTGCAGCACCTGCATATCCAATTCCAATGTTACCGACTTTTGTCTTTTTACCTGTTTGAAATAGAAAGTACCCATTCCATCTGTCGGTATAATATCCGTCGTTTCTCCGCTGACCGTCACTTTCAAGTTATTGATCGCTTGGGACTCGCTGGTATTTTTGAGCGTAATGGACGCATGAAAAGTTTCACCTGCTGCCACCGGTGACGGCTCGACTACGTATTCTGTGATCATCAGCTTAGGCTGCGGCTGTGGCTTTGTTTCCGCTACTACTGGTTGCTCCTCACTCTTTCCGTCTATGATTGTGACAAACAACGGAAAGTTCTGTGTAAATACACCTGCCGCCGTTGCGCCGGACACCTGAATGGTCACTGGGTAACGGCCGTTCCTGCGGTCTTCCAGCAATTCAACCTCCAACTCTATCAAATACGCCTGCACTATTGCCGCCCCCTGATCTACTGCATGCTCCTGTAGCAGTATCGTCTTATGGATATTTTGGAACACGAAGGGTGCGCTCTGCGCGTCCCCCAAATCTACTGTCACTTGCACAGCATTGCCTGTGATCTGTTGGGTGCTTACCAGCGGGAGAAGCAGTTTTGCCTTGTTATCCTGTACCGTTGGCATATAACCATTGCTGTAAGAATGCTGCATATCCCCATAGAGATGGGCATTGTCGATGACTAATACCGGGCTTTGTATTGTCACAGTTGATGCGGTCGCCTGCTGCATGGGCATCATCGCAAAAATCAGTAGTATTGCCATCCCTATACAAATTCTACTCCGCTTTGTCCTGCTCATATTCCCTCCTCCTGTTATGCGATCCTGCCATCTATGATACGGATCACTCTATCTGCATAGTTAGCACGCTGAATGTCATGTGTAACCATCAATAAGGTCGTATTTTGTTCTTTGACTGCGGCCAACAATATCTCCATGACCTGATCTGCGTTGGCACTGTCCAAATTGCCTGTCGGCTCATCTGCAAATAGTATCTTGGGCTTTGTGATCAACGCACGGGCAATGCCTACCCGCTGCTGCTGACCACCGGAAAGCTGCTTGGGATAGTGTTGACAATATTCTACCAAGCCCATACGCTCCAGCATCGTGCGCGCCTGTTTTTCCCGCAGTCTACGCGGCACACCCTTTACCATAAGGGGAAATGCCACATTTTCCAGCGCCGTCATAGACGGCATCAAGTGATAGTTCTGAAAGATCACGCTCATATTTGCCAGCCGGAATGCCACCAGCTGATCTTCCTTCATATTGTGGATAGGCTTGTCCATCACAAACACCTTGCCCAGCGTCGGTTTTTCCAGCCCCGCCAGCAAATGCAGTAGAGTGGATTTTCCGCTGCCCGAAGTGCCGACAATAGCGACAAACTCTCCTTCCTGTACGCTCAGGGAAACTTCGTCCAGCGCCTTATACCGAAATGCTTCTGTCTTGTATACTTTTACCAGATCTCTCGTCTGTATGATCGTACGCCGTTCCATCATCTCACCTTTGTCAATACCCCTGCGTCCATTTCGCAAACGGTATCGCACAGTTCATCAATATCGTTGGCATTGTGACTGGCCAACAGGATGCTCTTTCCCTGTGCACGCAAAAACTTAAGCAACTCTCTCATTTCCCGTACACCGTGTTTATCCAGACCGTTAAACGGCTCATCCAAAATGAGCAGCGTCGGGTCTTCCATGATGGCCTGTGCAATGCCAAGCCGCTGCCGCATGCCCAACGAATATTTTGCCACCGGCTTTTTTATGTCCGGATCCAGTCCTACGCGGCGGATCACTTCCCGAATTTCTTTTACGCTGATCTTCTTGTTAAGCGAAGCCAACAGCTGCAAATTCTTCACACCGGTCAGGTTTGGCAAAAAGCCGGGTGTTTCTATGATGATTCCCATATCTTTTGGAAAATCCACATCTTTGCCTACCTGTTCATAGTCCACATAAATGGTGCCGCTATTTGGATGCATAAATCCACAGATGCACTTCATCAGTACGGTTTTACCGGAACCGTTGTTGCCTACGATACCATGTATCTGCTTGGCTTCAAATTCATGGCAAATGTCGTGCAGCACTTCTTCTTCGCCAAAACTTTTATATACATGTTCTATTCGAATTACGATGTCGCTCATGATTCATTCCCTATAAAATTGAAGTTGTAGTTACGGATGGATACCATTGCGATCCACAGAATCAATAAGATCAAGCTGCCAAACACCAAATAAGTCTGCTCCAAAGTAGGTAGCATGTCATACCCGAAATTGTGCATATGGTACGTTGCATGATTGAGCGGCGACAGCCAACCAATGGCCACATTTGCCTTATAGACCAGTTTGTCTGGGATATCGAATACTTGCATAAAGATATCCGACTTAAGCAAAATACCAAAAGCGCTAAATGCGAACACTGCGCCCACACTCCAGCGCTGCCCCTTGCGGATATTGACCGCTAGCATGATGACTACCAACAACAAAGTATAAAGCAGCATCAGCAAGAAGATAGAGCCCATGCACGCATACGGGCGGGATAGTTCCATTGTCTTGACCGAGGCAGGCAATGCAATGTTCTTGCCTGCACCGGAATATCCCAAGATCGCTGCCGTTTCGCTCCATTGATTACCCACAAAGCTGATGCGAGCACACATGACACAAGTCGCCGTCAATATGAACACCATATAGAGCGCCGTCGCCAGTACGATATACAATATCTGCCCCGTCAGCCACACCTTACGGCTAGTGCGCATCAGAAAAAATGGTGTACCCATGGTGATAAACGGCATGTCTGCAAATAACAGAATGAGCAACAGCGAGGTTAGCAGAATAGAAGTAGAATCTCCAAACGTCCATACAAACGCCTCTACCAGCTGCATGGTCGTCCCTTGCTCTATGGCAAACTGTACCGCTTTATCTGACAGCAAAAAGCACAACACCAGCGCCATAGCAAACACGATGAATATCCGTGGGTTTTTCCACCACTGTCTGAAATTGTAGGCACAAACTGCCCATACTTGCCGCAATTTATGCATCTTTCATTCTCCTTGTCATGACTAATCCATATGCCACTGCCATAAGCAGCGTTAGCTCTGTAACAAACAGCGCCATGCTTCCCACCGTACCTGCGCCGGTCAGCAGCGGATTCATCCACAGCTTGGGATTGAGCATATTGAATGCCGAAAAGTATCGTTCCTCCAGGATGATGAGCACATAGTACAGTATAAAAGGCGCAGCATACGCCATATATTTATTGAGTATCAGACAGGCAAAGAAGCCACCCACACAAGACCAGAAACAGCCGCTCAAAAACAGCAGCAATACTCTTCCTGCCAGCTGCCAGCGTAGATCCAGTAGATATGTATCATAATCAAAAGCAAATACCTCAAGGGCCTGCGCTCTGGGCTCTTCCATTGGCTTAAAGACGACAGCTAGCAGCAATATCAGCAGTAATGCGCCTGCCAGCATGGCCAAACCGCCGGAAAAGATGGTAGAGATCAGCCGAGCGCCGATGTATTGCCGTTTGCCGGATCGCGGCAGATATACCCGATAATATTTGCTTTGAAAATCCTCTACAAAGGCAGCTGTATGCGGTAGTGCACACAGAACTGGTAAAAATAGCAACACAGCATCTGAACCCAATGCATCCAACATCATCTGCATGGTATAGCCTATCTGCAGCTGCCCTATACTGCCGCCGCGGATAGCGGAAACGATATTTTGCATGACACCACTGATACCTAACAGGCAAAAGCTGACTGCACCGATGACAAACCCCCACGAGCAAACTGCCCGCTGCAGGTCTGTACGCAATATCAATTTCACTACCATCCCCCCCTTACGGATTCTAGCTGCATAGATTCTATCGTTCTTTATACAAAACCTTCCCTACTACTACTCTGCTTCCTGTGTATCTGAAATATCTATCTGTTTCCACCATGCAACGTACAAAAAGGCAATGGATACAAGTACTAACACTAACAACTGCATTAGCCGTTGCCCTATGGATAGATTAAACTCCAGGAAACAATATGAGGAGTACGGCAGAAAATACATTATTGTGTGAAATGCACTGGATTGTTCCATCCCAAAAGGAATGAATAAGTTAATGTAATAAACCAAATATACAAAAGGAAATACATACAGTTCATTGGAAACAAGTTCCAAAAAACTACTTGCCAGCATGCCAAATGTCATGCCGAATACAGCAGTATATATTGCGTAGCAAATATCATATACCAATGGGTTTTGCGCGTTCAGACTACCCAATGTGCCTAAATCACCATAACCTAGCCCTGTGTATACTGCACTCTTATCACTAAATAAATAGCATATTCCTAATAGTAATAGATGATAAATCAAAAAATTGGCTCCTATTTTGATTGTTCTCTTTACTACGCTTCCCACATAACCGTCCAAATCTGTTATTGATTTGTCTGTAATCCGATGCATCGAGCAAATAGCCCCTGCTATTACCATTAAAACAATAGTTTCTGTAAAAGTACCTCTTAACACGGCATACTGCATATACGCATCTGCATAATGCATGGTAAATAGATCTTCTACTCCATAAATGCAAAGCTTGGTTAAGAAATCAAAGCCTAACATAGCAAATATCCAGGCATTGATATTTATTTCAATTTTCCAAACTATAGGTTTTGAGTGTTTCTTTTTCTGTTTTTGTTTCTTGTTCCACAAATAGAGCAAAGACAAGATTACTCCAAAGTATATCGGCATACACCATTCATAAGTCAATTCACTCATTGGCTTACGAATGATTCCAAGATAGTCGCTCGGCAAAACACCTTTTAATTCAGAAAACTGAAATACACTTCTTATGCACGTGTCGATTAAAGAGATTCCTATTGTCAGAGAGTATGCCAACCAGTTCTTTTGAAGCCTTTTATTAAGCACACCGCTTAAACAAGAATAAACTGTCAAATATAACCACTGGCCAAGTATATTCAATACAAATGGGACGCTGCTTTTCCATCCATTGGACAGAATCAATCGTTCAGAAAAACCCAATGAAAATTTGCCACCCGGGAATGTTATGCAATATACAAAAAATAGGCACAGATAAACTGTCACTATAAATATTCCTGCTTTTAAGAAATGTCTTCGTACATTTTCTTTGCCTACCAAAATTAATTTGTTTCCAAAACGCAAAAAATATATTAACAATAAAGGTAATGTTATTACATGAGGATACTGAAATAGAACTAATATTAAATCTCCAAACCCAAACATTACGATATCTGTGCGCTGATAAGTTGTTTGTGGAATGGAATAACAAGCCATCCTATAAAAATATGCACTTAAAAGAACAATTGTCAAAAGAATTAAAAAAATATTCTTCAGTTTACTAAGTTTACATTGCATATTCTCACTCCCATTTCATCTCACGTCCATTCTACCAAACATATCCTTTTTTTTCAACATACTACCATATATATGTAATGAGTGGGAAAGTCGAGTTCGTTTAGTAAAATTTCTTTACGGTATTCCTCTGTCATGCTAGTCCTGAGATAGAAATGTTTTAATAAATTTGTTTACATTTTCAACTCACAATCTCAAATCAAGAGGAGGATTCATATGAAAAAGACTAAACTATTTCTATTAATTGCAATAGTAGTGATGATACTCTCTTATTCATTCACTGCTTTGGCTTCTGGCGAAACATTACAACATTATGGTCACTCCCGCGTTGGTTATACTTCTCAGGAGTCTGTATCCCAAAGAACCGATACATTACTATTAAATCAACATTGGCGTTCTTCTGCCAACATGGCTGTATCTGCCGTTAATTCTGCCAGTTCTCCTGTTGGCCCTGCAAAAATCATTGCTTACGAAGGCTGCTCTTTAACGGTTTATCAATTACCCGCTACTGATCCCATAAGACAAGTTCATATTCGAGTAGACAATCAGATGGTTATTCCCAGTTCTCAGCCCGCAGCCTATTCTGAAGGTAATTGGATATTGCTTCCGTAAAATTCACTCTAATAATTAAAGGCATTATTAAGGCGACATGATTTTAATTCATGTCGCCTTTCTGTTGCCAAAATTAATACATCAAGCCACGATCTATAATAGTTCCGTCTATCGCATTAATTGTTAAAAAGCAAGTTTCCATCCCTGCATCACCATTTGATATGAATTCATCTTTCCCTATAAAGCTCCATGCCGGAATTAATGTATACCCATTTCCCTCTTTTTCCAACACTTTCACCATTCCAAGTTCCACATGATATATATTTATCTTGACTGATTGCCCATATCGTTCACTATATTCGCTCGCCGTTAATAAATACTCCATTTGTTTATAAAAGATATTTTCTATACTATCCCAAGAAAGTAGATTAACTTCTTTTGTCCCCCTCTTTATTGATGGATTATTCCATGTCAATTTCACTATTTCCCCTCTACTGATAACAATCCACAGATATTCTGGCTGCCATAATTTCATAGCAATGGATTCATCTGTTTGAACAATCGAACTTCCCAAATGTGTTTCTACATAAGTCTCTCTTAAACCCCTTTCGCTTCTCACATAGTAGAAACCATATGTTTCATTTTCCCCCCCACTTCTACTCAATTGCATATAATCTATACCCATTTGTTCAATTAAGTTTTCAGCAACCTCTCTAGCTTCTACATAATCCTTATGGGTATTTAATTCTTCAAAGCTGTAGCTATATTCAATATTTCCTTGATAAACTTTTGAAAAATCTGCTCGTTCCACCATCAACATTGAACCCAACTCATCATTATAGAAAGTTATTTCTTCTCTCTCACCTCCTTCATTATTCTGATAAGTAAATAATGAACAATAAGTACATTCATCTCCAACCGAAAGTTTATAATCTGCAGGATTATGTTCCTCATAGGGGGCAGCTTCATATGCAGATCTATATTCCTCTATCAATTGCTCCCTTATTTGAATTTCATATGCTCTATATTCTTCCGGAGTTGGAGCCATTCCTTCTCTCATCGGCATCCCTGCTTTCAACCTATATATATCATTTTGCAAGAGTAAGATTTGGGATTGATACTGTTCTTTTGTTCTTTGTGGCATCGATTGGTAAATCTCTTGATTTGGGTATATCAATTGAACAATCTCTTCCATCTCATCTCCATTTTTAAATGAATACGGTTCTAACGATACCTCTACTGCATTATCTGACAACTGATTATCAATAATAGTTTCGACTGACAAAATTGAACCATTCTCATATTCTTTTGTACATATAAGCCGCTCTCCTGTCATTAATGTTTCGTCATCATCTTTCACTTGCGTCTCGAATTCTATCTTCGACACATCATTTTTATTCTGTATAGCCTCTTGGTCGGGTGTAGTCTGACAACTGACAAATATGAATAACATCAACAATATCAGAAATGCACTTATACCTCTATAACCACATTTGTTCCGATAGTTCATAAATCTTCCTCCTAAAGCTCATTTTTACACATTTTAACAAACGCCCTGCCATCTTTCAACTAATTTGTTAATACACTTCAATTTGCAAAGTAAAATTCACAAAAGAACATATCATTAGATATAAAAAAGCCCCCCATTGTAATAGGTGGCTTTTTTATATCCAATGACTATTCGTTTCATATTCTACTCTGCAGGCCAGGTTTACAATAGTGAAAAGTTTTTCTCCTTCCATATTATCTTCTTTTCTCCGCGCTTTTGAACCTCTGCGTCTTTATTCGGCTATAGATCTTAATATGTTGTCTAGTTTCTTAAATGTATTCACCGCATCTCCAAAATTCTGCTGGACATATCTTTCCTTTTAAACTATTAGGAACTTTTATTAGTTTAGCTAAAGTCGTTTTTGCATCTTGTAATGTCATGATTCATAATGTAATAAACCAAATATACCAATCAATACATCAAAGTTCTATCAATTACTGTTCCATCAATTGCATTGATAGTCATATAGCACACATCACAATAACCATTATCTGTTAGTCGAGAGGGATCATCCTCTCCTCCCATAAAAGTCCATGCCGGAACTAGTTTATAACTATCCGTTCCCTTCTCCAACACTTTTACTAAGCCTAATTCTACTCGTTCTATATTAATTATCCAATCTTCCCCATAAATCTCACTATAGATACTAGCTTGTAATAGATAATCCATTTGTTTTATAAATACTTCTTCTATCTCTTCAAAAGAAAGTAATTCTACACTTTTACTCTCGATAGAGCTTACCTGGGATGGATTCACCCAATATATTTTGCATATTTCCCCATCTTGTACATCTATGGTTAATATTTCTTGTCCCCAAAGCTTCATAGCTATCGATTCAGAGGTGTCTGTTTGTATAGAACCTTCACCAATAGTCCAACCGACCATTGTCTCTTCCAATCCGTTGTATGCTCTAACATAGTTTAATGTATATAGATCTTCATCATATTGTACACTGTTTAATTTCATATAATCTAATCCCATTTCTTTCACAAAGGAATCTGTTTCGCTTTTTATTGCCAAAAATGTTTCATTCGTCAATAACTCTTCTGGTGTATATGAATAATATCTATATTTATCTGTCTCCGGTATTCTATAATTCTTCTTTTGAATGCGGAATAAAGATTCTACCTCATCATTAACAAACCAAATTTCCTCTCTGTTATCCAACTGCTTTTCTATTCCTCCATATGTAAAAAGAAGACACTGATAACCATCTGCTCCACGATTCTTCAAAGTATAGTCCGCCTCCCTATATTCCTCATAGGGTGCCGTTTGATATTGTAGTTGATATTCAGCAATCATTTCTTCATACATCTGTATGTTATATGCCTTTTGTGCTTCTGGAACAATATCTCCGAAAGCAGTAGGCAATCCTGCTTTTATACGATATATTGTATCTTTACACCTAAGGATCTCAGCTTCAAGTTCTTCCTTTGTCAATTTATCCATACAAGTATAAATAGTTGCTTTCGGATACACCAAATCGACCAAATTTTCCATTTGCTTTCTATCCCCAAAAGGTTTGGGCTCTATGATTAGTACTGGAGCGCCCCCTTCTAAATTATTACGTATCCATGCATCTGCTATTAATACCGTTCCGTTTTTGTATTGCTTCTCATAAGTGAATCGTTCTTCTGTCAATACATGCTCGGTTGCTTCCTCGTCTTTCACTAAGCTCTGTTCTGCAACTTCATTTTTGTTCTGCACGGCCTCATTCTTTGGAGTCGGTTGACAGCCAACAAATAATATTACCACCACCAATAGTATGCTTATGAATTTATAACTAATCTTACATTGCAGTTCCATATATATCTCCCTTTAAGGATTTCTATTGTATATATTTTATCAAAGATCCTCGTATTGTTTCAATAATTTTCCAATGCTGCAGCAATCTTTCCGAAATTTTCAAATATCCATCTATTAAACACACGTCCCAACATTTTTTACCTCTTTTCAATCATAATCCATACGATTAGATGTGTTGAATTCCTATTTCACTCAAATAATCATAAATCCCATCTTACCACTCACATTTTCGAATAGGATTGTTTGGAGAAAGGTAGAGCACATAGTCCGCCTGCTTCGGCTTTTCACGCACAACGAGATTGCTTTTTAGATTGATCTTGCCATCGGTGAACTTTGTTTCCATCGTAATCTTGGCGATGTCCTCTTTTTCGGTTATAGCAGGAGTGATATATTGCAGTTTGATATCTTCTTTGGACATCAGGTGCCTCAGTAACATACTCATGCTTCTCCTCCTTTCTCCCCAGTTAAGGCGATTGATTCCCAGCTATTCAAGTACTCATTTTCCGTTACAATCGCTTCCCAAATCGGTAACAGAAAGGTTTTGATGCCTTCCATTACAATTGCAAAGGCAATGTCGGGATTTCCGAGTGTCTTGAGGATGTAGCGCCACTTCACCTGTATGTCTTTATCCTCTGCAAGGGCGAGGACGCGGGCGAAGCTATCCTTCTCATATACTGTGCCGCGGTTTTGCAGGGTCTCCTGGATTGCGATCTGCAAGAATCGAAGGATCGGGATAGATAATCATGTCGCAAAAGTCCTTTATGCGGCCGGTCAGTTCAAAGCGTTGCAGGATAGCATCAAACTTTTCGGCAATAGTACTCTCCAGAGAATAGGTCAAAATTTCGGGCTTATCGTAACCCTCAAACTAAGACTGAATACTTCGGCACTCGGTACGCTCACATTGCCAACGCTGATATCAACATTAAAAGGTACATAAACATTCTTTACTTACCTGGTGATCTGCGTACTGATACCATGGTATTTACGTTACGCTGCAATGAGTTCGGTTTTACCAGCTTTGAATGCCACAAAGTCATTGCCTGTATTAACTGTCAGGATTTCAGCTATAATTTCATCCATAAGAGAGCGTTTAATTAAGAGTAATAATGACACAAATAATAGACAAACAGCCATTTTCTCGCGCATGAACTTTTATTAAAATAGTAAAAGAAAAAATCGTTTATATGGAGCCCCTTTGTAAATGCATTTTTTGAAACCTACTTAACATATTTTTTCTCCGCGCTTTTTATATTGACGTTCAAGTTGGATTTGCATATAATAAAAAAGTGGAGACGATCCACTAAACATGATATAAAGAGGAAGATTCTTTAGTTTTGAGGTCGTTGATCCGTACAAAAAGAACTAACCTCTTTTTTAATGTATCATTTCATGTCGATAAATGCAAGGCAATACACGTCAATTACAAAATCGGGTAATTACTGTTATAGTCATCACCCTTTGCATTGTGCCATACGATGTCTACTCCCATTTTTCTGCAACCGGTTTGTCAGTGCTTTTTAGAAAAAGGATGTAAGTATCAGGCGTGGTAATTGGTCATACTCTCATTGCTGTAAATACGGTCCGTTTTGCCGTCAGCACAGCAGAGTGGTGCAACAAAAGTACGACACAAATAATAGACAAACAGCCATTTTCTCGCTCAATATAGACTTATTGAACATTTACAAGAATAGCGAAAAGAGCCTTTAAATAGGGAAAAATCCCTATTTAAAGGCTCTTTTACAAGGTAGCTATAAAGATTCTCCTAAGCGAAAGGCCGCGCGTTCGAATCGCGCCGGGCGTGCCAAAAAGCCGACAGCTTTCGCCGTCGGCTTTTCTTTTTGATATAATTATCATGGCTCGTATTCCGTATTTGAATTTAATGATGCTATCATTTCCGATAATTCGTTTTCCGAAACAACAACGCCATCTTCATCCATAGTCTCTAAGACCTCCAGCACACTGACAATGCTATCTGCGTCTTCATCATCGAATACAAAAAGCTCTGTAAACCAGACCACGTTGACCCATTCCACCAAAGTGTCTTTGGAAATGGTGCCGTTTTGCAAAAGCTGAATTGCGTTAACAACATCACTGCGCTTAATGCGGTATGCTTTTTGGCACTCGACATTATGAAGGTCCTCACCGATAGCCTGCTGCAGCTCGGATTTGCTGATCTTCAGTTTGCAATATAAGCTAAGATACTTTTCCATAACTATTTCTCCTTTACATGTACCAAATTTCCGTTGGGGTCGTATGTTTCTTTATAAACGCGCACCGTTCGTCCCTCGGAATCAACTATTTTATAATATACAGCCTTTGATCCTGGGACCCTTCCCGGATTCTCCATTATAATTGCTCAATCGGTTAGTCCCCCTTACGTCGTTTCAGGATTTCAAAAATCTTTTTGCTTGTCTCGTCGTCAAGGGAATCAAACTCTCTGGCAAACGATATAGCAAGGGCTCTGTTGCCGGGTGTTGCATTTTGCAGATTAAGCTCCACCGCATCATTGGTATCAATAACTGCAGCTTGCAATTCTTCTGCCTGTTCTGCTGTGAACGAATAAATGGACTTGAGTTTTTCGATCCAGCCTTCCGGCATTTTCTTCTTGCCGTTTTCAACTGCGGATAAAAATGCAGAAGAAACCCCCAACGCTTCCGCCATGTCTTTCAAGATTTCTCCATTGTCTATGCGGAGTTTTCTTAAAAATCTTCCTATACTTGTTAGCATAGCAATTCCTCCTTCTTAACCTTCAAGGTTAATATAATTATAACTCACAAGATTTATTTTGTCAACCCTTTTAGTTAATTTTATAAAATTTAGAAAATTGGGCAATGGCCGTTATGGTCATCGCCCTTTGTGTTGTGTTATTCGAATAGCTGCTCCAGCTTTTCTGCGGCTGTTTTATCGGAGCTCTTTAGGAAGTGGCTGTAGATGTCCGTCGTGGTACTTGTTCGCGCGTGCCCTGCTCTACCGGCTACTGTGACCAGCGGTACGCCCGCTGCAATCTGCATGGTGATGTTGGTATGCCGAAGGGAATGCACCGTCCTGTGGGGTAGTCCTGCTGCCTGGCATATCTTATGCACCCATCCTTCTACGGTTGAAGGGTATAAACCGTCGCCGTTCTCCTTGATAAACAAGCGATTGCTGTTTATCCAGCGGTCGCCAAGTGCTTCTCTGTAGTTGTCGTACCATTCTTTGTATTCTCGTATCACTGCGATCAGGTTATCGGATATGCCGATGATTCGCTGCTTCTTTGCCGATGCGAGGATTACTCGTAGTGTTCTCTTTATCTTATTGTTGGATTCGAAGGCGAATGTTTCTTTCCGTTTTTCGATTGTGCATATCGTGTTTACTTTGCAGCCTAATAGCTTTGCAAGCTGCTTGGCGAAGTCCTCACTTTTGCTTTGTTTTCTCATCCTTAGATTAATTTCCGGCCTTTATAAGTCAATAAAGTCCTCTGTTATTATCAAATTTGTTTTGCATATCCGTTAAAATACTGTTTGAATGCAAAAAACTCCTGAAAACAGATGTTCTCGGGAGTTTTTGTATCAAAGGATATCCACCTCTGTCAATCCGTATTTTATTTTTACTCGTTCCAATTTGCGTAAAATCGGTTTTTGCAAAACAATTAAAAAAAGAACTGTAGATACCGCATGAACCAGGTTTGCAAAAAAGCCCGCTCCATAGGTTACCAATAAAGCTTTCCAGGAAATCTCCAAAGATGGAAACATCAACAAACTGGCAGTATCCAGCAATAGACCATAGAGCAGCAGCGTAGAAAAGAAACCATACAGCAACAGAGGCATTCGCTTGGTTTTCCGGCCTTGAAACAGCAATCCGCCAAGGAAACCAACCAAACCAAAACCCAACATTTGCCATGGCGTCCAGGGGCCCTGCCCGAAAAAGAAATTAGAGACCAATGCTGCCGATGCCCCGGTCAAAAAGCCTGCTTCCGGACTAAGTGCAACGCCGGTCAGAATGACAATAGCACAAACTGGTTTACATTGCGGCAACCAGGCAAAAGCCACTCTTCCCGCCACAGTCAGCGCTGTCATGGTAGCCAGCAATACCAGCTCTCTGGCCGAAGGCTTTTTCCCTTCAAAGCGAAGAATAAAAGGCAAAAAGACCAATCCCACAAAAATCAGCGAAGTAAGATAATATTGCTTCACACCCCATATGGCGGTAAATACAAAAAACAAAATCGGTATGGCAACCAGCACAATCAATATGGTGCATAACGTTCGCTTTCCTATCTTTGTATGCATTGCAAAATCTCCTCGCCGCACACCACATCCCGGAGAATTCCCCGGCTCATCCGCGCCGCCATAGTCGTATAAAAGCGATTATCCACAAAAAAGTCATGCGTTTCTCCTTCGCTGACTATTTTCCCGCGGAACAACAAACCGCAGCGATCGGCATATGCTGCACAAAATTCAATATCGTGGCTAACCAATAGGACTGCGATACCCTGCCCCTTCAACTCGTTCAGTAATGCGCCAAACTTTTTCTTCAAATGAGCATCCATTCCTTTCGTCGGTTCATCCAGCAGCAGAAGAGATGGTTTTGTCAACAAAACTTTCCCTAAGGCAAGCCTCTGCTGCTCCCCGCCCGAAAGATCATAGGGATGATGCTGCAAAAGTTCCTTTAACTCCAGCCGTTCAATCAGCGCCTGTTCCTCTTGAGGATCTGCCTGCATCTCGCGCAGATCTTCTTCTACTGTTTCTCCTACCAGCAGACATCGCGGATCCTGCGGCAACGCTGCGATACCGTACAGCATTGGCTGCACTTTTTTAGCTATCCTGCCGTTTATACGAATGTTTCCCAGATAAGGGCGGCAACTGCCGCAAAGCAATCGCAAAGTAGTGCTTTTACCGCTGCCATTCGCACCTGTCAGAGCATAGATCTCTCCCGGATATAATGCAAGAGAAATCCCATCCAATACCTCACTTCCCTCTTTTTGATAGCGGAAATGGCAATCCTTAAGCTCTATTAATGGCTTTTTCTGCTCTATTAGATGCTTCTTTTTCTCCCTTTCCATAGTTTTCAGTATACAACTTTTCAACCAGTCTCGCCCCTCCCGAACCGTCAACGGAGCAGAACCTTTTCCGCCGGCTGCCTGGAAAAGGCGCACAGATGTAGGGAAAGAATCGGAAATTTGCTTTTTTTGAATTTGCGCAACAACTTTTCCTGGCTCCCCCTGTGCGATCAGTTTTCCTTCCTCTAAAACACCCAGCCAATCAGCCATCGGCAATGCCTCTTCCAGCCGCTGTTCACAGAACACAACAGTTGTACCCAATTCTACATTGAGTTTTTGGATCATCGCTAAAAGTTGCGAAGCCGCAATGGGATCTAACTGACTGGTCGGCTCGTCCAGTATGAGTATTTCCGGATCCATAGCTACGGCTGCCGCCAGATTCAGCAATTGCTTCTGACCACCGGAAAGACTCGCAACATCCTGTAGAAAACAATCTGTTAGGCCGAAAAAGCTTGCTGTTTCCGCAATACGCAAGCGCATTTTTTGCTGCTCCATTCCCAGATTTTCCAAGCCAAAGGCCAGTTCATGAAATACCCGATCCGTTACAATCTGATCATCCGGATGTTGCTGCACAAATGCAATGCGCTGCGCCTGTTCCGCCTCGGATATTTGTTCCAGTGGGATTCCATCCAGCAGTACTTTACCACTCTGCCGCCCATGGTCCGCCAGTATGCTTTTCATTCGCCGCAACAGCGTACTTTTTCCACTGCCGGAGCAGCCGCAAATTAGCGTTATTTTCCCGGAAGGGATTTCCATAGAAATATCATTTAATACCGGCACTGTACTTCCGGCATATTGAAAACTTAAATGTTGGAGCGTAAACGCCGCCATAGCCATGCCTCCTTTCCATCTATCCACACAGGCAACATTGCAAATAATCCATAACAGATTCCTCCCAATACAGTCATTGCATTGAGCGTTACTTTTACTGCCGGATAATAGCTTATCTTTGCACCTCCCAAGATAAAAGAAACAGCTATCCCCGTACACAGCAGAACCATTTCTCCCAAAAGCAGCCAATCCCGTTTTGTCAAATGATAAATGGAAAAATGCGTTCTTTTTCCGATCCCATACCCTCTGCTCCGCATGGAATCCGCCGTCACCACGCCACTTTCCAGTGCCCAGGTGACTGCAATAGAAAATATACGCTTTCCACAATGCAGCTTTTTCCGAAAACTTCCCTGACTGTTACCGCGCCCAATTTGTTCCTGCGCTTGAGCAATCGCTTCTATGCGGCGCTTGAACTTCGGCACAAATTGCATCGCCATAGACAGCAGCATAGCCATTGCCGGAGCAGTTCTGCCAAACAAATAAAGGAATTTATCCGCTGTTATTACCTGATGATAACTGCCAAACCATAAAAATATTGCCGCCAACATGCCTGCCGCAATCCACCCATACAGTAAAGCCTCTGCCGTCACTGCATTACCGCCGGGCAACCGAAATAAACAGGTAACGCCTCCATGCTGAAACAAAGCATTCAGGCAGGCAATCAACAGCATCAAAACAAACAATTTCGCCAATGCACTGATCGCCTTTCGCAGGCCTCGCAAAATACAAGTGTAACCAAATGCCGCGCAAAAACCAATACCCCAAAAAAGCGGATGCATAGAACACATTGTAACCAACAATACTACCACAAAATAGAAAAGCAAAATCACCGGATGTAATTTTGAAAAAGCATCCTCTCGCATTATGCGTTTATCCTTTCCTCCATCCTTTTGCAGAAGCTGGCGGTTTGTCCGGCATATTGCCCACAAAAAAACTCTCCGGCGGAGAGTTTCACAGAATATAACAAAATCAGGCTGCGTATGCAGCCAGGATCAGCCTGCTCCTCCTCGGGATGGATGATGCATCTTAAGCGGCAAGTATTCTGGCTCATGGTTCTTCCTCGGATGCACCTTCCCGCAGCAATTAACGCTACAGTGGCAAATTACATCTTCGTCCCCAAATACAGCAGCGGGACTGCGCCGGATTTACACCGGCTTCCTTTTTCAATCCGGCTTTACCGCCGGATACCGCAAAAAGCATTTTATAAATTAGTTTGAGTATACCATAGAAAGCAGAGATTCTCAACGCTTTGCTTTCCCTCCTTGAATTCCTATAAAACATATGGTATTATAGAAATATATAGGAGGTATAACTGTTCAAATGAAAATTTCCACTAAAGGTCGTTATGCGCTGCGTATGATGCTGGATCTGGCAGAACACCGCAACGGAGAATTCATTGCCTTAAAGGATATTGCCCAGCGGCAAGATATTTCTAAAAAGTATCTGGAACAAATTGTCCCTCTGCTCAATCGTTCAAATATTTTACAAGCTAACCGTGGATTCCAAGGCGGATATCGCTTGGCCAAATCACCGGATCAATATACAGTCGGCGATATTCTCCGCATTACAGAAGGAAGCCTTGCGCCTGTCGCCTGTCTGGATCAGCATCCCAACCCATGTGCACGCTGTACACAATGTGCAACGCTGCCCGTATGGAAAGGATTGGAGGATGCCATCTGTACATACCTTGACGGTATCACATTGCAGGATATTTTAGACAAGCAACATGCCTGTCCTGGCAATGATTATGTCATCTGAGCATAGTGAAACGTGTATTTTCCCGATTTTTAGAAGCAAATGTATAACACCATATAACAAAAAAGCGGTATCCATTTTAGTTGGATACCGCTTCTTGTATATTACGCTTCATATTCCATACGTTCAGGCGTCCAATCATGCAATACAAGCAACATGTCTTCAGCCGTCTGTCGTGCGCCTTCCAAATCATGTTCCAAGTAATTGCCGCATTGGTGCCGTAAACTGCCCGGAATTTTCCCTTCAAATTGTGCAATAAAAGCAAAACACGTTTTGACCAATTCCAGCGCCTCAGCTCTGCTCACTGAATCTCTCAGCAGCAAATAAAACCCGGTACGGCAGCCCATAGGCCCTACATAAAGCACCTGATCTGCCCATTGGCCGTTGCGTGCGCAAGTAGCAAAAAGATGTTCAAACGTATGCATCGCACCATTGGAAAGGTAATCTCCCTGATTGGGCACTTTCATACGGATATCATAGGTCACTACATCCCCATCAATTCTAGAAACATACATTCCTTTTTGCAGAGTGTCATGGTTGACAGTAAAGCTGGCGATTGTCTTCATCCAATATCTCCTTTGGCAGCTGATATGTTTTTACTATCATACCACAAAAACTCCTCTGCCGTATATTGTTTTTCTTAAGCTTCCGCAAACATGGGGGTAGAAAGATAGCGTTCACCCGTATCCGGAAGCAATGCCACAATGACTTTGCCCTGATTTTCCGGGCGCTTTGCCAGAACACCGGCTGCATGAACCGCTGCGCCCGAAGAAATGCCAACCAGAATGCCTTCTCTGCGAGCCAGCTCTCTCCCTGCAGCAAATGCCTGCTCATTTTCTACGCGGATAATTTCATCATAAATCTCAGAATTCAACGTCTGCGGAATAAAACCTGCACCGATTCCCTGAATTTTATGCGGGCCGGGTGCTCCTCCCGACAAAACAGGTGATCCGGCCGGTTCTACTGCCACAATCTTTATAGAGGGATTCTGCTTTTTCAAATACTCTCCAACACCGGTAATCGTCCCGCCCGTTCCTACGCCGGCAACAAATATATCGATTTTTCCTTCCGTATCTTCCCAAATCTCCGGCCCGGTTGTCTGCCGATGCGCTTCGGGGTTTGCCGGGTTCGTAAATTGGCTGGGAATTACGCTGCCCGGTATTTCCCGCTGCAATTCCTGTGCTTTCTCAATGGCTCCCTTCATTCCCAGAGCGCCATCAGTCAATACCAACTGAGCGCCGTATGCCCGCAACAGATTTCTGCGTTCCACGCTCATCGTCTCAGGCATTGTCAAGATCGCCTGATATCCATAAGCCGCTGCCGCAGCGGCCAAGCCAATGCCGGTATTGCCGCTGGTCGGTTCGATGATTACAGAGCCCGGATGCAACAGTCCTTTTTTTTCGGCGTCCTTCAACATTGCCAGTGCAATACGATCCTTTACACTGCCGGCCGGATTAAAATATTCCAATTTTGCCAGAATCACTGCTCCCAATTCATGTGTCTTTTCATAATTCGTCAATTCAACCAGCGGAGTCCGCCCTACCAATTCCGTAATATTCTTATAGATTTTCATCATTTTTTCTCCTTTTCACATATACTACTGTTACGTTTGTTACGTTCTTATCATGCTATCTTTTTTCGATTACTTGATAACATCGCCCAAAAAAGTAATTTTTCATAAACCTGATTCCCTTCACAGATAGTATTATGCGCCTTTTCTCATATATATGGATCGTCTCCCCCCCTGAAAACAGGAGCAAACACCTCTGTTTTTACATCGGATTTTAATTCATATATATTCGATAGGTTTTATGGGTAAATAATAGCGCATCTTCGTTGTTCTGTCAAGCATTCTTTGCAATTTTTTTATTCATGCTTGCACCTGCCGGAAATCCATGATATATATCTTTTATCGGAGGTGATACCATGGCTGCACTCTTTGCGCAAGTATACAATATCGTCCGGCAGATTCCCTATGGAAAAGTAACGACTTATGGCCACATTGCCCGGCTTTTGGATAATCCACGTTTATCCCGCGCAGTGGGCTATGCATTACACGCCTGTACAGACTCCGCCATCCCCTGTCATAGAGTTGTGAATCGATTTGGCGGGCTTTCTCCGGCGTTCGGTTTGGATGGAAAACAATTCCATCGTTTCCTATTGGAGCAGGAAGGAATTTGTTTCACAGAGGAAGGACATGTCGATTTAAAAAAGCATATGTGGTTGGGGCCGGTCATTCTGTAAACAGCTTTTATTAGCCGCATACCCATACAAAAAACAGCAGGGATTCTAATCTCCCTGCTGTTTTCATTTATTGCTTAGTTTTTATTGCTGCTGAAATTTTCTCTTCAGGACCAACATCCATACAGCGCCTGCAGCTGCTGCAAGCATCACGCACAGATACATACCCACATGAGAAGACTCGCCGCTTACCGGTACTTCCGGTGTTTCCTCTTTGACTTTTTCCCACTGTGCATACAGCGTAATATCGGCCTGCCCCATCTTGAAGCCATCGGGGATTTCCTGCGTGCCTGCCGCATCCAATGTGAACTTCACAAAGGTATATCCCTCTCTGGTGAATACATTCTTCAAAACGATAATAGGATCATCGGTATAATACTCCGTAGCATCCGTCATTGTGCCGGTGCCGCCGTTTGCATCGTAGAAGACATGATAACTCGGTTCACCTTCCCACTGTGCGTACAGCGTGATATCTTCCTCGCCCATTTTGAAATCAGCGGGGATTTCCTGCGTGCCTGCCGCATCCAATGTGAATTTCACAAAGTATTTATGCGCATAGGTAAATTCGTTTGCCTTTACCGCAATTGCGTCGCCGGTGTAATACTCCGTAGCGTCCGTCATCGTACCGGTACCGCCGTTTGCGTTGTAGTAAACGCGATAGGTGGGGTCATCTTCCCACTGTGCGTACAG
>QANA01000042.1 GCA_003149735.1 Clostridiales bacterium
CGTAGAAGTAGGCGGATTGGATGTGCGTCAATATGACATCGAAACACTTCGTAATGAAGTGGCTATGGTATTACAAAAAAATGAACTTTTCTCCGGCACTATTAAAGATAACCTGCGTTGGGGAAATCCCGAAGCCACTGACGAGGAGCTTATCCACGCCTGTCAATTAGCACAAGCCGATGACTTTATTCGTGCATTCCCAGATGGTTATGACACTCATATTGAGCAGGGTGGCACCAATGTTTCCGGCGGTCAAAAGCAACGTCTGTGCATCGCTCGAGCATTGCTCAAGAAACCGAAGATTCTCATTTTAGATGACTCGACTAGCGCAGTAGATACGCACACTGATGCACTTATCCGCAAGGCCTTCCGAGAAGAAATTCCTGAGACCACTAAATTCATTATTGCTCAACGTATTTCATCAGTGGAAGATGCCGATTTAATTCTGGTTATGGACGGCGGACGGATCGTCGGGCGGGGAACCCATTCACATTTGATGCAAGAAAGCGCCATTTACCGCGAAGTATATACTTCTCAGATGAAAGGAGGTACAGAAAATGAGCAAGCCCTCTAATAAGGCAACAACAAACAACGGTAAGCCTAAGCTGCCTAAAGTCAATATGGCAACCGTAAAACGTTTATTTGGATATATCGTCGGTCCGTATAAACTGCAATTGATCGTCGTTCTGATCTGCCTGGTGCTTTCGGCATTGGCCAGTGTTGCCGGCTCTTTATTCTTACAAACCTTAATCGATGACTATATTCTGCCATTGCTGCAGGAAAGCAATCCTGTCTTCAGCGGATTATTGCGCTCCATCCTGGTCATGACCGGCATCTATCTGATTGGTATAATTGCCAATTACTTATATAACCGAATTATGCTCGGTGTTTCTCAGGGTACTTTGAAAACAATCCGAGATGATATGTTTGCGCATATGCAGACTCTGCCCATTCGTTATTTTGACACACATACCCATGGCGATATCATGAGTTATTACACCAACGATGCAGATACATTGCGGCAAATGATTTCCAATAGTATTCCTAATGTCATTTCTTCCGTTATTACTGTTATTACAGTATTTATCTCTATGCTGCTCGCCAGCCCATGGATGACGCTCTTTACTTTGGTTACATTAGCATGCATATTTATTGTAATTAGTAAGGTAGCAGGGAAAAGTGGTTCTTACTTTATCCAGAGACAAAAATCCATTGCTAACACCAATGGCTATATCGAAGAAATGATCAATGGACAAAAAGTTATTAAAGTATTTTGTCACGAGGAGGAAACAAAACAAGAATTTGATGCTCTGAATGAGACACTGCGCGAACATACTTATCAAGCTAACAAATATTCCAATATTCTAATGCCGATTATGTTTAACTTAGGTAATATGCAATATGTCATGTTAGCTATAGTTGGCGGATTGCTCGCTATTAATGGTGTAGGTAATATTACTTTAGGTGCCGTTGTTTCTTTCTTACAACTTTCGCGCAGCTTTACGCAGCCGATAGCGCAGGTTTCCAACCAGATGAACTCTATCATTATGGCTTTGGCTGGTGCAGAACGTATTTTTGCATTGATGGATGAACCATCCGAAGTAGACGATGGTTATGTTACGCTGGTCAATGCCCGTCGTACTCCGGAAGGCGAAATTGAAGAATGCCGCGAACATACCGGTTTTTGGGCTTGGAAACATCCGCATGGAGATGGAACGTTAACTTATACACCTCTTGCCGGAGATGTGCGAATGTATGATGTAGATTTCGGCTATACTGATGAAAAAATAGTTTTGCATAATATTACTCTGTATGCCGAGCCTGGGCAAAAGGTGGCTTTTGTAGGGGCTACCGGAGCAGGGAAGACCACTATCACCAATCTGATTAATCGTTTTTATGACATTGCCGATGGAAAAATCCGTTATGATGGCATTAATATTAACAAAATCAAAAAAGCAGATCTTCGCCGTTCTCTGGGCATCGTTCTGCAGGAGACCAATCTGTTTACCGGTACTGTAATGGATAATATCCGGTACGGCAATCTGGATGCTACTGACGAAGAATGCATTGCTGCCGCAAAACTGGCAAATGCTCATGATTTTATTACCCGATTGCCCAACGGTTATGATACTATGCTGACCGGTAACGGAGCAAATCTTTCCCAAGGGCAGCGTCAGTTGATTTCTATTGCCCGAGCCGCTGTAGCAGATCCACCTGTAATGATTCTGGATGAGGCTACCTCTTCTATCGATACTCGCACAGAGGCACTAGTACAAAAAGGTATGGATTCTTTGATGCATGGGCGAACCGTATTCGTTATTGCACATCGACTTTCTACAGTTAAAAATTCCGATGTCATTATGGTCTTGGAACAGGGCCGTATTATTGAACGCGGTAGTCATGAAAAATTGATTGAAGAAAAAGGAAAGTATTATCAACTATATACCGGAGCTTTTGAATTGGAATAATTTATTTAAAATTATTCCATACAAAAACTAAAAACTGCACAAATCATAAAATTAAAAACATCCATTGAAATTCAATGGATGTTTTTATTCATCTATTAAAGAACCCCTTTCATAACCAATATGAAGAAAATACAGGTTACCAGCAGCACAAATGCTACCAATAGCAAACCAATTTTCTTTCCATTGTCAATCCGCTGGCCGCTATCTTGCGGCACCTCTACCAAATTGGCTTTTCGCAAAGCCTGTACAATCGGCTTATAAATTAATAATGTCAAAGCAGTATTCAGACCACCTTTCAAAAGGTTGAAGGGAAGAAAAGCCGGAAGCAATAACTCCGCCACTGCCTCACGCGGATATCCCATATAAATAGGCGTAATCAAATAATTCCACAGCAACATAATAATTGTCATAGCAAAAGTTCCGCATACTAGCCCTGTTACAGCACCGGATAGCGTATGTTTCTTTTTATAAATCCATGCTGCTGTACAGGCAAAGCTACAGCTGCCAAGAATATTCATCACACAGCCGATCAATCCAGTATCACTGGCGGTCAACATCTCAACAATTGAAACAATCGCAGAGATAATAAAGGAAGTCAGCGGACCAAACAAGAAACCGCCAATTGTGATTACCACATCTTTAGGTTCATACTTTAAGAAAAGCACTACCGGAATCCTGACGACTACAACGACTACATAGGCAACAGCGCATAGCATTGCCACCATCGTTAGTTTTTTAGTTTTGGCATTCATTCCAAAACACCTCCTGAAAACAGTAAAATAAAAGAAAAAACACCCGAAACACAGAAGTGCCTTTCGGGTGTCAAAAACGATGTTTACCAAAGGAAATACCGATCATTTCCGATTCATTTTTTTACACATCTTCTTTCATCCAGACTATAACTGTTGGTCTTGGAATTTCACCAAATCTGCTCGTTATACCTATCATCAAGTACAAACAAGCGCGCGGACTCTTACCGCCAATCGGGAATTTCACCCTGCCCTGAAGACATTTCATACATGATTCAGTTGTATTACGGTGTTAATTATAATTCTGTGTTTAAAAAAAGTCAATAATCACTAAATAAATGATAGAAAGTACTAACAGCGAGGTGATTTTTCACAAAAAAAGGGTAAGGGTAATAAAATTATTATCCGTTCGTTTATAAAAATTGTAGAAATATAAAAACAGAGCAAATAAAAAATCTGCTCTGTCTTCATAAAAAAATTGGCAGGGGAGACGCGACTCGAACACGCAACCGGCGGTTTTGGAGACCGCTGCTCTACCAATTGAGCCACTCCCCTTTGCAATCTAATGTAATATATATTATAATCTATTTATATTCATTCGTCAAGAAGTTTTATGCTTAATAAATTACCAAATGTTTTCACCATCATAGTAAATAGCAAAAAGGGGATAACTAAAATTTATGCAATTCGAACATATACAAAATAAATATACAAAAGCGCGAAATCAGGAAACCTTAAAGAAGGTTACTATCTATACTGATGGTGCCTGTTCCGGTAATCCAGGCCCAGGAGGTTGGGGGGCTATCCTTATTTATAAAGGTCAGGAAAAAGAACTTTCCGGGTTTTATCAGGAATCCACAAATAACCGCATGGAGTTAACCGCAGCTTTAAAAGCTTTACAGGCTTTAAAAGAGCGTTGTCAGGTGCAATTATATACCGACAGTGCTTATTTATGTAACGCCTTTAACAACGGCTGGACAATGGCTTGGGAGCGCAATGGTTGGCTTAACTCTAAGAAAAAACCTGTTGAAAATCAGGATCTATGGATTCCGCTGCTCAACGAAACCAAGTTGCACGACATTGAATGGATTAAAGTAAAAGGTCATGCTGATAATCCTTATAACAATCGGTGTGATAAATTAGCGACCGACGAAATAAAAAAACATACTAATTCAAAAACATAAAGATCTATTTTTTAACTGACTTTGATACAGAGAAGAAGAGTTCAATAACTATTCGTAAAACACAAGTTTTACGAATAGTTATTGATTTTTAGCAGCATTTATGCTATAATAAATTTATGGAATTGAAATTCTCGTTTTTTCAAACGTTTTTATTTATTTTTCGATTTCATTATTTTTTTACAAACAAAAGGATTTAATATACTATGGCTCGTAGCTATCATGAAGAACGGAATTTAGAATTTTCCCAACGTATTCGTGAAATATGTTCAGAAATGCCGCTTTGGTTCATTGATTTCATTCGTGCACAAGCAGATGTACTTACTCCGCTTACTCGTTTTAATTATTGTATAGATGCCCGCATCTTTTTTATCTATCTGATCCAAGAACATCGCGATTTCTATGGCCTTCGTATGTCGCAAATCACACCATCTATGTTGGGCAACTTAACACATAAGGATTTGGAAGTTTACATAGAATATCTCGGTTATTATATAAAAACTTCCCCCTTCCCTGATGACTCTTCTCCACTATCGGAAGAAAATTCTGTTAATAATGAATTGGAATATGAAAATGGTGAACGCGGAAAAGCCAGAAAAATTGCCAGTCTGCGCTCTATGTATAAGTATCTTTATAAAAATGAAATGGTTTCATCCAATCCTGCAGAATTGCTTTCTACACCAAAAATTCACGAAAAAAATATTATTCGACTGACTCCAGAAGAAATTTCCCGTTTACTACACACAATCGAATCTGGCGAAGGGCTCAGTGCACGGCAAAAAAGTTATCAAAAAAAGACACTGAAACGTGATTTCGCGATGATTGTATTGTTTTTAACAACAGGTATTCGCGTTAGTGAGTTAGCCGGTCTTGATATTTCAGATATAGATTTTGAAACAAACTCTTTTCGTATTATCCGAAAAGGCGGTAATGAAAGTATACTGTATTTTGGCAATGAAACCGCAGATGCACTGAAAAGCTACTTACAGGAACGTCAGAGTACCGGCACTTACGAGCGTAATGCTCCCCTTTTCTTATCGATGCAAAATAAACGTATCAATGTACGCACTATTGAAAATCTTGTAAAAAAATATGCAGGATCTGCAGTTCCTCTGAAAAAAATCACTCCGCACAAATTGAGAAGCACTTATGGTACCATGTTATATCAAAATACGGGGGATATTTACCTTGTAGCCGATGTATTAGGGCATAAAGATGTAAATACCACCCGTAAACATTATGCTGCTATGAGCGAAGAAAATCGAAAAATGGCAGCAAAAGCTGTAACGCTTAGAGAAGAGTAGCAAGCCCCATATCCTGCATTGCCAACATTAACGCCAATTCAATACTCTCCAATGTCAACCCACCTTGGAAATATGCAATATATGGCTCTCGCAAAGGTGCATCCGCAGAAAGCTCAATCGTACTGCCTTGTATGAAGCTGCCTGAAGCCATAATGATTTTAGAATCATACCCCGGTTGGTCATCTGCAAAAGGCACTGCATTAGCATCAATCGGGCTGGCTTTCTGAATAGCCCGTACAAAAGCAATCAATTCTTTTTCACTTTTACAAGTGATTGATTGCGCTATATCCGAGCGTGCCTGGCTGGGATTCGGGCAAACGCTATATCCAAGAGAAGCAAATACTTCTGTAAATAAAGTAGCTCCAATCAATGCCGTGCAGACTGTACTGGGTGAAAGGTAAATTCCCTGGAAGAAAGCTCGATATCCTCCTACATAAGAACCGATTTCTGTACCTGTTGTAGGTGTTGTAAAACGAGCAGCTATACGATCGATTGCTTTGCGGGTTCCCACTATATAGCCGCCAGTAGGCGCAATGCCTGCTCCTGGATTTTTAATTAAAGAGCCCAGAATTACATCAGCACCAACCTCTGTAGGCTCCTGCCGTTCAGTAAATTCTCCATAGCAATTATCAACCACAATGTATACATCAGGAAACCGTTCCTTAATTGCCCGAGCTGCCCTGCCGATTTGCGCAACAGTCAATGCTGGGCGAGCTGTATACCCTTTAGATCGTTGTATATGCACTACTTTAATTGATTTATCCAAATACAGGCGATCTAAAACAGCATCAATATCGATATCAAAATCCGGCTTTAGATCTACTTCATCATATTTTATGGCGAACTCTGCCAATCCTCCTACTGTATGCTCGTCATCCAGGCCAAGAGAGCTAATCAGCGTATCATACGGGCGTCCTGTTATACATAATAATGTATCCAACGGGCGCAGCAACCCAAATAAAGCTGTACAAATTGTATGTGTCCCGGAAGCAAGATGCGGGCTCACAATGGCAGCCTCTGCTCCAAAAATTTCCGCAAACAACTCAGCCAGTTTTTCACGACCAATATCCGCAAGTCCATACCCTGTGGACGGAGTAAAATGCCTTTCCTCTACTCCAACCGTTTGAAATGCCCGCAGAACTTTAAGTGAATTATATTCCTTAATTGCTTCAATTTCCGCAATTTTTTCTGCAGAGCGACGCTTGATTTTAAAAACATAATCAATAATTTTTTCGTCAATATGATATGCATCACGCAGTATGTTTTTCATTTAGTTTTTCCTCTTTTCATTTTTATCCAATCACCGGGATTAGCGATATTAACATTTTACAACCAGTTATTCTTTTAAAAGAAATTCTTGAATACAGCGCAAAACTTCTTCTGCTTCTTGATGCGAAGATTTGTAAGGTTCTGCAAAAAACCAATGGATAGAAGGCTCTCGGCGGAACCATGTCATCTGTCGTTTTGCAAAACGGCGTGTATTGCGCTTTATCAACTCCACTGTAGCTTCCAAAGAAGCCTCCCCACCAAAATAAGGCAGGAATTCTTTATAACCGATTGCAGAAAAAGCAGTAATATTTGCTCCATATTTTTGATAAATAGTCCGCACCTCTTGCTCCAAACCTCTATCCATCATTTGATCAACTCTTATCTCAATATCTCGATACAAGTGGGGTCGTTCTTTATTAATTCCGATTACCAGGGTTTCATATTTATCCTGTGGTGCACGAAATGCATAAACTGCCGGCGTTTCTTCCGTAGCCAGAATTTCCAATCGACGTATCAAGCGCTTTTTATCATTCGGATGGATACGCTGTGCTGCATCAGGATCCTCCTGTTTCAAACGAGCATATAGTTTTTCCGAACCGCCTGGAACATCATATTCTCTGGATAATTGTTCCCGTAACAATCTATTTGGCTCCGTTTTTGTAAAATCGATATCATAAAGCAATGCATTTAAGTATAGGCCTGTCCCTCCTACTACAATGGGAAGGGCTTTTTTTTCTGCAAGTGTTTCCAAAATTGTTTGCGCTTCTGCCTGGTACTGTGCTACACTATAGGCCTGATTTGGTGCTACTGTCCCAAATAAGTGATGAGGAATTCCCTGTTGCTCCTCTGTAAGGGGCCGTGCGGTTCCAATATGCATTTCACTATAAATCTGCATCGAATCCGCACAAAGTATCTCCCCGCCCAAATATTTTGCTACTGCAATAGCAATATCTGTTTTTCCTGCCGCTGTCGGCCCGGTAATAAAAACAACTTTTTGTTTCATTCAGACTCTCCGCTTAAACCCGTCTTCCAACTGTATTTTAGTTAATGCAATAGCTAAAGGCCGTCCATGCGGGCAATGCGGAATCGTATTCGACTGTAGTATTGTTTCCACCAAATCCCGAATATCACTTTCTGACATCTGCATTCCTGCTTTAATTGCTCGTTTACATGCACCCTTTGCAATCTTATCCTTACGTACCTGAATGGAAGTATCTCCCATTTCCAGGTTTCCTATCATATCCTGTAATGTCTGTCGAATATCTGTATCGCCCAATATCTGAGGATAAGCAATAATTTCACAAAAGGTTTCTTCAATTCTTTCAAAAGAAAAACCCATTGCAGAAATAATTTCCAGATTTTCCAACAGCAAGATTCGCTCAGCAGCGGTAATTTCAACCCGTATTGGAGATAGTAAATACTGGCTGATTGGTCTTTCAGCTATATTATGCATTAAACCGTCATATATTTTCCTTTCATGCGCGGCATGTTGATCAATCAGATACAATGTACTCCCGCATTCTATAATAATATATGTATTAAATGCAACACCAATAATTTTAAAATCCACTCGATCAGCAAACATATCGAGTGCTTGTTTTTTCTCCTCTTTTTTTTGAAGTTCTTCTTCCTTCTTTTTAATACGCGCAAACGTCATGTCAAACTCTTTTAGCGTATCGTCCGATACATAAACTGGTGCTTCATGCAATGAAAGCGGTTGCTTTTTTAAATCAACTTCTGAAGCAATACGCAGAATTTCATCAATTTGCTGGTTTTCTTTAGAAGAAATCATTGGTTTTGCAGATGAATTGTGCACCCTTTGCAGTTCCATCCCTATATGGCTATTAATATTATTATGCTCATGTTGCGGTCGGGGGATATCACCAAAAGATCTAATGGAGTTATCACCTTGTTCAACTGTAAAAGGAGATTCTTCTATATCTTTATCTTTCCTTTCATCCTTCTTTTTGGCTTCTTCCTTTTCCAGAGATAATATCGGCGGCTTTTGCGCCGTACGTAAAGCTTGCTCCACAGCATTCACCAGCACATATTCCAACTCATTTTCATCTCTGAAATGAACAGCCAATTTGTTAGGATGTACGTTGACATCCACATCTTCTGTTGGCATAACCAAGTTCAATACATAAAATGGATAACTGTTTTTCAGCAAACGTTCTCCGTAAGCGCGTTGTATTGCTCGTTGTACAAATATATTTTTTACATAACGATTGTTAACCAATAATGTGCCATATTTCTGTGTTTTAAAAGTATTAGAGGGCGCCCCAATAAATCCCTGCAGATAAATCTGATTAAACCGGAAATCCACAGGAATTAACGCCTGTTTCATTTCAAAACCATAAACACTATAAATCGCATCTATCAGCTTTCCATTCCCAGGGCTGTGGTATATCACTTTATTTGAAACAGTATAACGAAATGAAATTTGCGGGTTTGCCAAAATCAATCGCGCAATTATATCTGAAATTAAGGAAGCCTCAGCTCCCGGCTTCTTTAAAAACTTTAACCGCGCCGGTGTATTATAAAATAAATTTTCTACAATTACTGTTGTTCCATCAGCTAATCCTGCTTTGCGGATATATTCCACTTTACCGCCGCGTGCATATAGTTCACTGCCATATGTACTATCTGCCTGGCGTGATTTAATCGTCAACATAGAAACTGCAGCAATACTTGCCAGAGCCTCTCCGCGAAATCCCATAGAATTGATATGTTCCAAATCTTCCAGTGTAAAAATTTTGCTGGTCGCATGTTTTACAATTGTCAACGGCATATCTTCTGCAGCAATACCTTCTCCATTATCCGACACTCGTATTTCCCGAACACCACCTTCAGTAATAGAAACTGAAATAGCTGTGGCATGCGCATCTATGGCATTTTCCAACAATTCTTTTACAATGGAAGCAGGCCTCTCTACAACTTCACCTGCCGCAATGCGCGAAGCAACCGTCTCATTTAATAACTGTATCTTTCCCATAGTCTTTTTAAAGAATCCTTTGTTTAAAATCGTTCAGTAGGGAAAGAGCTTCAAAAGGAGTAATGCTGTTAATATCCATATTTCTCAGTGTCGAAAGTACCTTCTCCTCCGCTTCATTTTTCATTTGCTCTTCCGCCACTTCTGCCCTGCTTAAATCGATAGCAGAAATATCTGTGACAGATTGCTCCTCCAACAGATGCAGCAAAGCTTTTGCCCTGCGAATCATAGCTTCTGGCAATCCAGCCAATTTAGCTACTTCAATACCAAAGCTTTTATCCGTTCCCTCTCTCATAATTTTATGAAGGAAAACAACTTCGCGGTTAAATTCTTTTACACCTACTGAATAATTTCGCACACCCGGCAACATACGCTCTAAAGCAATCAACTCATGATAATGTGTTGCGAAAAGTGTCTTTGCTCCAATCCCATTTTCTTCCAAAATATATTCAATCGTAGCCCAAGCAATACTCAACCCATCCAAAGTACTGGTTCCCCGTCCAATCTCATCTAAAATTAGCAGGCTTTTAGAGGTAGCATTATTGAGAATACTCGCTAATTCATTCATTTCTACCATAAAAGTGCTTTGACCTGAAGCTAAATCATCAGATGCTCCCACACGGGTAAAAACACGATCTACAATAGATATTTTAGCAGAAGCAGCAGGTACAAAACTCCCCATCTGGGCCATCAGAACAATTAATCCGATTTGCCGCATAAAGGTACTTTTTCCAGCCATGTTAGGACCTGTAATAATCAAAAGTTTGTCCTCCGACATATCCATATATACATCATTGGGAACAAACTCCTGCCGTGCTGCTCTCTCTACTACAGGATGTCTGCCACCCTTAATTTCCAAAACTCCATCTTCACGAATAATGGGCTTCACATAATTATAATCATAGGCCGCCTGCGCAAAAGACTGTAGCACATCAGCAACTGCAATCAGATTCGCATTTTCCTGCATTGCCTCCATGTGTTTTTCCAATTCTTCGCGCACGTGCTGAAACAACTGATACTCCAGCTTATTGCACTTATCTTCTGCCGAAAGAAGCATATCTTCCAATTCTTTCAGTTCCTGCGTAATATACCGTTCGCTTCCGGTCAAAGTCTGCCTGCGTGTATAGCGGTAAGGAACTAAATCCAAGTTGGATTTGGTAACTTCAATATAATAACCAAATACTTTATTAAAACCGATTTTCAAATTTTTAATACCGGTCTGTTCCCGCTCTCGTTTTTCCAATGAGGCCAGCCAATCTTTCCCACTAACTTTTGCTTCACGCAGTTTATCCACCTCTGCATGAAACCCGCTTTTAATAATACCACCTTCCCGAATTCCCAGAGGCGGATTATCCGCAATACTTTCATTCAAATAGATATACAACTCTTGCAAACAATCTATCTGTTGTGCAATTTGCAACAAAAGTCCGCTTTTACAGTTGTTTAATAATTCTTTGATATGCGGTAGTGGATGCAGCGAACTGCGAATTGCCACCACATCTCTGGCATCTAAAGAACCGTAAGATATACGCGAAAGCAGACGTTCAATATCATATATTTCTTCCAAAGCAGTTCGCAATTCATTTCGCAGATAGAGATCTCCTTTTAACTCATCTACCGCTTCCAAACGAGCTTGTATTGCCTTTTTATCCAATAAGGGCTGCTCAATATAATGCTTTAAAAGTCGTCCGCCCATTGCGGTTTTTGTTTTATCCAACAATCCTAATAGGGAACCTTTTTTCTTTTTTTCCCGCATGGTCTCTGTCAATTCCAGATTGCGATGCGTAAACTGATCAATCACCATATATGCACCACCTGAAGTCGGTGTCAGTTTTTTAATATGGTTCAATGCATTCTTTTGCGTATCCAACAAATATTGAAGCAATGCGCCGGCAGCCGGAATTTCCGGTGAATTTCTCTCTATGCCAAAGGAATCCATGCTCAACACATGAAAATGATCCAACAGCAGTTTGCTTGCATTTGCCTGCTGATACGGCCAAGCGTCATAGGGAGTACAATAAAAACTGGCTGTAGAACTTTTTAAAGCAGAATCCAGATTGGTATTTTCCCGATTATACAAGATTTCTTTTGGCGCTATTCGATTAAGCAGATTCTGTAATGCTGATAAATCTCCTTGTTCTACAAAAAACTTTCCGGTAGAAACGTCTGCATATGCCGCGCCTAACGCCCCATCTTTTTCATAAACAGAGAGGATATAACTATCCTCATTTTCCTTTAGCATCGCTCCATCTGAAACTGTTCCAGGGGTAATAATACGAACAATACCTCGTTCCACAATTCCCTTTGCCTGCGCAGGATCCTCAAGTTGCTCACAAATCGCAACTTTATATCCCTTTTCGATCAGACGCTGTATATATCCTTCGGCAGCATGATAAGGAACTCCACACATAGGTGCCCGTTCTGAAAGACCGCAATCTTTACCGGTTAAAGTAATCTCCAATTCCTTTGATGCAGTAATTGCATCATCAAAAAACATTTCATAAAAATCACCTAACCTAAAAAATAGCAGACAATCCTTATTCTGCTCTTTTATATCCAGATACTGACGCATCATCGGAGTCAATGCCAAGAATCTTTTCCTCCTGTTTCATTCGATTAATTTATTTTCATATTATAGCATAATTCCCGAAAAATTGGCAGTAAACTTTTTATATACAACAAAAGAGTCCCTTCTTACTCAAGCGGGACTCTTTAAGGTTTAAATGGGTACCTGTGCATTTTATATTCTCATTTTGCCGGCCATTCAAATCTATTATTTACTAATATTTTCTTTGAGCTACAAACCAATTGGCAAGTACTCCATGGAAACCTTGCTTCTATTCTGTCCTTTCAGAATTACTTTATGTATGGAAAATATTGGGGTCATATTTTTAATAATTCTGTGGCATTTTTATAAAGAATTTTGCGCCTCTCTTCTTTACTGAGAGAAAGAGACATAAATCGCGCAAGCTCTTCTTCAGGATCCCACATAGGGTAATCAGTGCCAAACAAAACTTTTTCTACACCATGTTTATGAATCATCTCTACTGCCCGTTCTGGTGCAAGCATAAAAAGGGAGCTAGAGGTATCGATATAAACATTTGTTTTCCCAATTAAATAGGTTTCCGCCTCATCCCAAGCATGATAACCACCAAAATGGGCGCCAATGAATACTTGTTGCGGGAACTGCTTTGCCATAATTGCCAATCGTTTGGGTTGAGAATAAGTTTTTTGAGCATCACCCATATGCAACAAAATGGGGAGTCTGTTCGCCACACAACTATAGAGTTTTTGTGCACAGGCTGCATCTATGTCAAACTGTTGAAAATCCGGATGCAACTTAATCCCGGAAAACCCCATGCGTATTACTCGTTCAATTTCTTCTTCCAGCCCTTCCATTTCCGGATGCAACGTAGCAAATCCGATCAGTTCCGGATGCTCCTGCATTTGTTCATAAATAAAATCATTGATATGCAGTACCTGTTTTGGGGTGGTTGCTACCGAATGCACTACAAAATAACGAATTCCTACCTTTTTATAACGTAAAAGATCCTGCACAGAACCTTTACGCTGCATAGGAATTGCATAAAAATCACCAATAGCATCCACTGCTTTTTCCCGTATCTTTTCCGGAAAAATATGTGCATGTATATCTATAATTTCTAAATCCTGCATCTATTACTCCTTCAAATCATGTAAATTTAAAACTTTATAATATTAAATTATAGCATAAAAATGAAAAATTTGTTGCAGTTTTCGGTACAAAAAAAGTTGCCTGAAATCAGGCAACTTTTTCATATCTTTTTAGGCAATTCCATGCGCCATCATAGCATTGGCAACTTTCTCAAATCCTGCAATGTTTGCCCCCACTACAAAGTTATCCTTATAGCCATATTTCTCAGCAGCATCTCTGCACTGTGCATAAATGTTCTTCATAATGCCATGCAATTTTTCATCTACTTCCTCAAAAGTCCAAGAAAGACGCATGCTGTTCTGAGACATTTCCAGCGCAGAAACAGATACTCCACCTGCATTAGAGGCTTTGCCAGGAGCAAACAAAATGCCGTTATCCAAGAAGACTTTTGTGGCTTCCAAGGTCGTGGGCATATTAGCGCCTTCTCCTACTGCATAGCATCCATTGGCTACCAATGTCTTTGCAGAGGCTTCACTGATTTCATTCTGTGTTGCGCAGGGAAGTGCAATATCACACGGAATCGTCCAAATACCGGAGCAACCCTCATGATATTCAGCACCTGCAACCTGATCGATATATTCCTTAATGCGGCCTCTTCTGCCTTCTTTAATTTCCTTAACCACATCCAATTGAATGCCGTTCTTATCATAGATATAGCCATTAGAATCCGACATAGCCACAACCTTAGCTCCATATTGCTGTGCTTTTTCTACCGCATAAGTTGCAACATTTCCGGAGCCGGATACAACAACAGTCGCATCCTTTAGGCTCTTGCCTTTTTCGCTAATCATTTCATTAACAAAGTATACCAAACCATAACCGGTTGCTTCAGTTCTGGCCAATGAACCACCGTAAGTAAGACCTTTGCCCGTCAGAACACCATGGAAGTTATTTGTAAGTCTCTTATACTGACCATACAAATATCCAATTTCTCTTGCGCCAACTCCAATATCGCCAGCCGGAACATCCACATCTGCATCAATATATTTATACAGCTCTGTCATAAAGCTCTGGCAAAAACGCATCACTTCCATATCGCTCTTTCCTTTGGGATCAAAGTCAGAGCCACCTTTTGCACCACCAATCGGCAATCCGGTAAGTGAATTCTTGAAAATCTGCTCAAAACCCAAGAATTTAATAATACTAAGGTTAACAGACGGATGCAGACGCAATCCACCCTTATAAGGACCAACAGAATTATTAAACTGTACTCTCATACCTCTGTTGACCTGCACATTCCCATTATCATCCACCCACGGCACTTTGAAAATAATTTGACGGTCCGGTTCAACCAATCTTTCCAGAATACCAGCTTTCTCATATTGAGGATTTTGTTCAATTGCAGGACGCAGAGAATCCAGAACTTCTTTTACAGCCTGAAGAAATTCGGGCTCATTAGGGTTTTTTGCTTCCACCATCTGATAGACTCTTGTGATATAATCCATATTCTACCATGCCATCCTTTCGTGTTATTACACCGTAAAAATTTTTATAAACATTATTATATCAAATGAATTTATAAAAACAATTACTTTTTGCAATTATTTTTATAAATTCCTTCATTTTATGAGACTGTTTATAATTGGCCTCTTATTATTACCATTTACGAATAGAATGGACAACCTTACCCAAAACAGTACCTTCCGAAGAAAATGATTCTGTATTTTCAAACAGTCGACATGGGTATTTTGCAACATTTATAGGAAGAAGCAAAATTCTATTTCCAAAAGTATTTACCTGACGCAAAATAACGCTTTCATCCTGACATAAAAATGCATAGGTATGGCCTTCAGTAATTTCTGTTGTACGCTCCAGAATAACCAAATCCCCCTTTTCCAATGCGGGTGACATGCTGTCATCTTCTGCTTCTATTCCAAAATATTGTACGTCATATCTGCCAAGAATCTCTACCTGACCCGACACATTCTCTTTAGCAAAAAGCTGTTCCTTCTTTTGCACAACGCTTTTCAATTTAGGCACATACAGACGCTGAAGCGGCCATTCCTGGCCTATCAATTGATTTTCAAGCAGCAATTCATCTGTCGTGACTCTGAAAATTTGAGCAAGGCTACAGATAATATCCGGCGATGGTGTAGAACGATTTGCCTCCCATGCTGCTACCGTTTGCTGCCGTACACCAATTTTGTCTGCCACTTCCCTCTGTGTCATCCGTTTTTGCACACGATACTTATATAAGTTTTTACTAAATACACCTGAATTCAAATCCCTACCTCTTTTCCCATCATTCGAGTTGTTGTACAATAGATCTGACAGAATAAAATTATTACAAAATTGTAACTATTTTTATAGTATCATAATTTTATAAAAAAAGAAACATTGTTCTTTTATTAAAATATAAAAATATGCGGAAATCGGAGGTTCTTCCATGCTTCCTATCGTCAATGCTCAGCAAAGTGCGAAAATTGATCAGTATTATATACAGCAATTGCATATTCCAAGCCTTTTATTAATGGAACAGGCAGCTGTCGCTGTTTGTAAAGAAATTTTTCAGGACTTTCCGCAGCCTTGTAATGTACTATGCATCGCAGGAAAAGGTAACAACGGCGGTGACGCACTGGCAGTAGCTCGCATCTTGCAAATACATGGATATACCGTTCAACTTGGTATAGTCTCCGAAGATTTACCCACAGATTCCAATGCAAATCTACAGTATTTCTTACGTACAGGTCAAACCGTTTTACTATCTGAAAAAACAGTGGAAACTTTTTTCTCTCAACCCGCCCAAATCATAATCGATGGCCTATTAGGCACCGGAATTCACAGACATCCTTCTGGGCTTTACGCAGAAATTATTCATCATATCAATAGCCATACTGCTTTTCGCTATGCTATTGACATACCTTCAGGTGTCTTTGCTGATTCCGGGCAAGCCGTATTTGCAGTACAGGCACATAAAACCATTACTTTCAATTATCCAAAACTGGGGCATTTCCTATACCCCGGGCGCAATTACACCGGTCAGTTGATTATAGCGCCTATTGCCCCTCAAAACTTTTTATCAGAACAGTTTTCTGAGTATTGGGTAAATTGTTTTTCACTTCCCGATCGGGCAGCCAACACCAACAAAGGCAGTTATGGTAAGGTTGCTATTCTTGCAGGTTCAAAAGATATGAGTGGTGCTGCTGTTTTGTGCACCAAAGGCGCTCTTGCAGGTGGTGCCGGCTTGACCTACTTTTTAGGTTGTGATTGTACTTGCCGATTGATCCAACAGCTTCTCCCTTCAGTCATTGCCAAAGCAATCTCTGAGCACGAAGAATTTCTTGTCTGCCAAAATATTATGGCAGTGCTCAAAGGATATCATTCGATTATCCTTGGACCCGGTTTAGGGCAAAATACAGCTTCTCTTGCAGCGGTTTTGGCAATTGCTGCTTCGGATTTACCAAAAGTATTGGATGCCGATGCGCTGAATCTCCTTTCCACTACGAAATGTCCTATATATGGGAAAAATACAGTTCTCACACCTCATCCCAGAGAGTTTTCCAGAATGATCGGAATCCCAATCGAAGAAATACTCTCCTCTCCTTTAGAATATGCACGAGCATATGCACAAAAATATCAGGTTTGTCTGCTGTTAAAAGGAGCTACCACCATTGTCACAGATGGCGAATTTTCTTATTTCATTACGACCGGAACACCGGGCATGGCCAAGGGAGGCTCTGGTGATGTATTAAGTGGCGTTATCGGAGCTTTCCTTGCTCAGGGCTTTCCCGCTGTCCAAAGCGCTTATGGAGCTGCGTATCTTTGTGGAAGGGCCGCAGAATTGGCAGCTCTACAATATAGTACTTATGCAATGACTCCCGAACATACGATAGAATTTCTTGGGAAAGCAATTTTGCAAGAACACCACAAATCTGATATGTGAATAATTATAAAAAAACAAAAGGTGATGCTCACCTTTTGTTTTCTTTTATTTAGCATAGCTTTGATATGCTGTGTTTTTTCATATATTTGCGCTGAATTGCCTTGGTTAACTCTACTGCCGGAATAATCAATAACGCTAAACCAAGCGCTATAAAATATTCAGTAATGGAAATATGTTCAAACGAAAACAGACTCGCTAACGTGGGAATATAAATAACCGCCAACGTCAATAGCAATGACACGCCCATAGCACCGTATAGATACCAATTGTGCCCATTCATATGGAAAATGGAATCACGTTGCGAACGCATATTGAATGCATGGAATATTTCCGCCATAGACATGGTAATGAATGCCATCGTCATACCATCTGCACTGTTCGTAATTTCCCATACGCCTGCTTCTATATAATGACCTATAAAATAAGCGGCCATCGTCAAAATAGTTACCAACAGGCCTTGATAAGCAATATCAAACCCAACTCCGCCTGCAAAAATTCCTTCTTTAGAAGGCCGCGGAGCTTTTAGCATAATATTCTTTTCACTTGCTTCCATTCCCAAGGCAAGGGCAGGAAAACAGTCTGTGACCAAATTGATCCATAAAATATGCACCGGCTCTAAAATCGTAAAGCCTAGCAAAGTGGCAAAGAAAATGCTCAGAACCTCGCTTAAATTGGAAGCCAAAAGAAATTGAATACATTTTTTGATATTGTCATAGATTTTGCGGCCTTCTTCCACTGCTGAAACAATGGTTGCAAAATTATCATCTGCCAACACCATATCAGCAACGTTTTTAGTAACATCTGTACCGGTAATCCCCATACCAATACCAATATCGGCACTTTTAATAGAAGCGGCATCATTTACGCCATCTCCAGTCATTGCCGTAACATTCCCCAATGCCTTCCATGCGTTTACAATGCGTACTTTATGCTCAGGCTGTACACGAGCATATACAGAATACTCTTTCACCTGCTCTGCAAAATCTTCATCGCTGATTTCATTCAGTTCTAATCCAGTAATCACCTGCGTTTCGTTCTCAATAATCCCCAGCTCTTTCGCTATAGCGATTGCAGTGTTCTTATGATCACCGGTAATCATAATAACACGAATCCCCGCATGTTTACATTCCTCTACCGCCGCTTTTACTTCCGGACGGACAGGGTCTATCATACCACTCAATCCGATAAAGGTCATACCCTGTTCCAGCGTTTCCGCAGCGTAATCCTCGGGCTTTTCTTCATAGTTTTTATAAGCAACTCCCAATACTCGCAGTGCCTTATCAGCCATATGCATCATATCGGCCAAGAATTCCTTCTTTTTGGCCTCATCCAACGGCAGCACTTCTCCATTTTGCTCATAACTATTACAGATACGAAGTATTTCATCAGGAGCCCCTTTAGTGAACTGCACAATCTTACCGTTATGTTCATGTACCGTCGACATCAGTTTACGCATGGAGTCAAACGGAGCTTCTCCAATACGCGGATATTTTGCTTTCAGTTGTTCTTTATGCATACCAGCCTGATAAGCATAATTCACCAATGCACATTCTGTCGGTTCTCCTACCGCTTCGCAGTTTTCATCCAATTCCGCATCGTTGCAAAGTGCCATGGCTTTGATCAGCAAAGTTTCATTTCCCGCACAACTGCATTGTACTACAGTCATTTTGTTCTGCGTCAGCGTTCCCGTCTTATCCGAACAAATAATTTGCGTACAACCCAATGTTTCCACAGCCGTCAATTTACGGATTACAGCATTGCGTTTAGACATTTTTGTAACACCAATAGACAGCACAATGGTAACAACAGCTGCTAACCCTTCCGGAATTGCTGCTACAGCCAAACTTACAGCTACCATAAAGGAATCAATAATCACCGGAACGGTAAATTCGCCGTTTTTAAGCAATCCAAACGCAAAGATAAAAACACAGATTCCCAATACTAAATAAGTCAGCAATTTACTTAACTGCCCAAGTTTGACCTGCAATGGCGTTTGTTCCTTCTCAGCCAATGTCAGCGCTGTGGCAATTTTACCCATCTCCGTTTGCATTCCAGTGCTGGTTACAATTGCTTTACCACGGCCATATACGACTGTGCTGCCCATATAAACCATATTTTTGCGGTCCCCAAGCGGAATATCTTTTTGCCCTTCGGCCAGCCCAATTGCTTCTGCAATTTTCTCCGAAGGAACAGATTCACCGGTCAACGCAGCCTCTTCGGCTTTTAAGCTCATGCTTTCCAAGAGACGTGCATCAGCCGGTATCGCATCTCCTGCTTCCAGCAAAATAATATCGCCAATTACAATCTCTTCCGATTTAATATGCTGCAAAGTCCCGTCACGCACCACCTTAGAGGTAGCACTGGTCATTTCCTTTAAGGCATCAATGGCTTTTTCGGCCTTACTTTCCTGCACAACCCCCAATACAGCATTCACGATGACCACAAAAAGGATGATGAATACATCAGCAAATGATTCGTTGGCATACGCAGCAGTAATTCCCGAAACAACTGCAGCCCCCAACAGAATAATAATCATCGGATCCATTAGTTGGCTCACAAATTTTTTAAATATAGAATCTTTTTTAGGCTCGACCAACTTATTTTTCCCATTCTGCTCCAAACGTTTCTGTGCCTGTTCCGCAGAAAGCCCTTCCGGATTGGAATCCATTTCGCGACACACCGTATCAGCAGGTTCCAAATAATACTTCATTTACATCCTCCTAAAATTTTATATAAAAAAACTCGTACACAATCGTATATTGTGCACGAGTCTCGTTCATTAAGACAAACCATTCTGCCAAGCAGATGTGTTGTTGATTTGACACGCAATATGAATTACTATACTGCGCAAACTACTCCCTCTTAAGTTGTATAAAGTACTATATCATAAAGAAACTATGCTGTCAATTCATTTCCATTGCGATTTGACATTCTTAAAAAAAATCGCTACACTTTTAGTCATGAATTATTCTAATATTATGAAAGCAATTTTTTTAACACGCCCTAACCGCTTCCTGGCACATTGCCTGTTGGAAAATGAGGAAATAATTGTACATGTTCCCAATACCGGTCGCTGTGCCGAATTATTGGTCAACGGCGCAACAGTTTATTTGCAACATCATGATGCTGCCACATCTCGAAAAACAGCTTATACACTGATTTCCGTAGAGCACAATGGCAAAGTCATCAACATTGATTCTCAAGCGCCTAATTATCTGTTAGCTGACTACCTGTATGAAGGGAATCTTCTTCCACAAATGACAGGGCCAGCAGAGCATTTACAACGGGAAAAGAGATTCCGTCAGTCGCGTTTTGATCTCTATTTTGAATATGGTACAGCACAATGTTTTGCAGAAGTAAAGGGAGTTACTTTAATGCAAGATGAATATGCTGTTTTTCCGGATGCGCCCACATTACGTGGAATTAAACATATTCAGGAATTAATTGAAGCTGTGCACCAAGGATACCACGCTTATCTTATATTCATCATCCAGATGCAAGGAGCAAAAGCTCTCAAACCCAATTGGCAGACACATCCAGCTTTTGGTCAAGCAATGCGTGAAGCGATGTCCCAAGGCGTTCAGATAGCGGCTTACGAATGTATGGTAACACCTGATAGCCTGAATATTCTGCATCCGCTTTCGATCCTTGTATAAATCTAAAGGGAGTTTTTATGCAGTATTATACGGAAACTATGCAGCCAATTACAGTCAGCCAGCTCAATCAATATTTAAAAGAAAAATTAGAATATGATGATGCTTTAAAAACGATCTGTATCGAAGGTGAGATATCAAATTTGACATTACATACCTCCGGTCATATTTATTTTACACTAAAGGACGCTAATGCGGCCATTCGCGCTGTCATGTTCCGCGGTTACCGTGCTTCCTTAAAATTTATTCCCGCCAATGGTATGCATGTCCTATTAATTGGAGATGTCGCTTTATACGAAAGAAACGGCTCTGTGCAACTTTATGTTCAACGCATGATACAGGAGGGCATCGGCGAAGTTTATTTTCAATTTGAACAATTGAAGCAGAAATTGGCAGCTGAAGGGCTGTTCGACGAGGCGCACAAAAAAAGTATTCCTAAATATCCGGAAAAAATATGCCTTGTGACATCTCCTACCGGAGCAGCTCTGCAGGACATGCGTAATATTCTTCGGCGCAGATATCCTCTGGCAAAGATCGAACTATGTCCCACCGGTGTCCAAGGCCAAGATGCCGTACAGGAAATTTTACGGGCGTTATTTCTTGCTGATCAAAAGAATGCAGATATTATTCTTTTGGCTCGTGGCGGAGGCTCATTGGAAGATCTCTATGTATTCAATAATGAAGAAATTGCCCGTGCAATTTACTCAGCTAATACTCCAATTATCACAGGGATTGGGCATGAGACCGATTTCACCATCGCTGATTTCGTAGCAGACCTGCGCGCCCCTACTCCTTCCGCCGCCGCAGAGTTAGCTGTTCCGAATCAACAGGATATTTTATTGGATCTGTTGCATATGGAAAATCGTTTATCAACTGCGGTAGCTTCGCTTATACAAACAGCAGCAGAAAAAGTCAAACGGGCAGAAAATACATTAAACAACGGTTTTTCTGCAAAACACACCGTTCTTACTCAACATCTACAGCAGCAAAAGGAAGTCTTGCACTCTGCAATTGCTTCTTGCCTGCAAATGTCTGCACATCGATTACAGTTAAGCGCTGCAAAAATGGAAGCAAATAACCCTCTTTCTATCTGCGCAAAGGGATATGGCCGTTTACAAAATGCTTGTGGCCAAACTGTAACCTCTATCAAACAAGTACCTCTGCAAAGTCATCTTTCTGTTTATCTCGCAGATGGTTGTCTATCCACTATTGTTGTAAACAAGGAGCCAATATTATGAAAGAACAAACTTTTGAAGAAAAACTTACCGCACTGGATCAAATTCTTGCTGCTTTTGAAACATCAGAAACCCCTCCTTCTCTAGAACAAGCCCTTTTTCTCTATGAACAGGGAATTCATTTGATTCGTGAATGTACTGCAACTTTAGAGGCGGCGCAAAAACGTATTGAGGATGCTACTAATATTTAAAAAAAGCGATATGAGGAATCCCTCATATCGCTTTTTTTGAATCATATCAATTTACTTTTACTTTTCCAGCCAACACCAATTTGTAATCCTCATAATTACGTTTTAATAACTCCGGAGTGTCCAAGCCATACGGACATTTGTTTTTGCATTGACCACAATGTATGCAATCTTCGATTTTTTTCATCATTTCCTGCGCTTGTGGTGTTAAATGCCCAGCAGAAGGCGATCTGCGCAACAAAAGCGACATTCTTGCACAAGTATTGATTTGAATTCCTGCCGGGCAGGGCATACAATATCCACATCCGCGACAAAATTCTCCCACCAGTTCCTGCTTTTCCTTTTGAATAAAAGCCTGGCGTTCCTCAGTCATAGCCGCTGGCTCCTGCATATAACTTAGCCATTCATCCAATTCACTTTCCTTCTGAATTCCCCAAATAGGCAAAACGTTATCAAATTGAGCCATATACGCAAATGCAGAAGCGGAATCTGTAATTAATCCTCCTGCAAGGCCTTTCATTGCAATAAAGCCCATATTTGCAGCTTTACATTTTTGCACCAACTCCAACTCTTTTTCCGAAGATAAATAGCTGAAAGGGAACTGCAATGTTTCATACAAACCAGAATCAATTCCTTCATGTGCCACGCTCAGAATATGATTCGTCATTCCAATATGACGAATCATCCCTTTTTCCTTAGCTTCCAGCATGCATTCATACATTCCACTTCCATCGCCCGGTTTATAGCATTGCTTAGGCCAATGAAACTGATAAAGATCAATATAATCTGTCTGCAGATTTTTCAGTGATGTATTTAAGTCCTTCCAAAAATCTTCCGGCGTTTTCGCTGCGGTTTTAGTAGCAATAAATACCTTTTCACGCATTCCAGCAAATGCATTACCTAATTTTTCTTCACTGTCAGAATAAGCTCTGGCTGTATCAAAAAAAGTCATACCGCCCTTATATGCCTTGCGCAGAATATGTACCGCGGTCTGCATATCTACTCTTTGTATAGGCAAAGCCCCAAAAGCATTTTGCGGTGTTGTAATACCAGTCTTTCCCAAAGCAATCATCTTCATTTTTATACCTCACATAGATGTTTATTTTTCAAACAATGTCATAGCAGCCTGCATATTTTCCCGAACCGGCACGCCAAACGGGCAACGTTTTTCGCATAATCCGCAACCAATACAATCGCTAGCATAATGTTCTAATATACGGTAATGTTCTCTAACTGTTTCGGGAATTTCTCCTTGAGCTTTTGCAAGATTAAGAAATTTTGTTACTGATGCAATATCTATTCCCTTAGGGCAAGGAGCGCAATGTCCACAGTACATGCAATGTCCTTCCCAACTAATTTTAGGAAGCGCAGCAAGAGCAACTGCATAATCTTTTTGCTCTGCTTCCGCAGTTTCATAGCCCAGACATTCCTTTAATTCTTCTTCCGTATGTGTACCTACCATTACCGAAGCCACTGCCGGACGTGTCAATGCATAATGCAAACATTGATAAGGAGTCAAAGCCTTTCCGGCTGGAGAAAGTGATTCATTCAACAAATCCCCTCCGCCAAAAGCCTTCATCACTGTTATTCCCACCCCTAAGCGCTGACAAGCTTCATAAAGAGCTTCTCTTTCAGGATCCATATTCAGCAATGTTTTATCATAGCTGTGCTCATCAAATAGTACTTCAATATCTTCTGTAGCCGGCAATAAATCATAGCAGGGATTAATACTGAACATCAATACATCTATCATACCATTCTTTACCGCCTTCAAAGAAACAGAAGGATTATGACTGCTCATGCCAATATAGCGTATTTTCCCTGTTACCTTTAATTCTTGTGCATATTGCAGAACCTCTCCCTGGCTGACTTCTTCCCAATCTTTTTCCGCGTCTACATAATGAATCATGCCAATATCAATATAGTCTGTCTGTAAACGTGATAATAAATCTGCAAAACCTTCTTTTACTTCGCTTAATGCACGCGTTCTTTTATACTGCCCATTTTTCCAAACCGAACAAATATGTGCCTGTAAAATAAAATTTTCTCGTCTCCCTTTAATTGCAAACCCGATATTGCTGCGCATATCTGGATTCGGGGAATACAAATCCATGCAATTCACGCCTGCATTCATAGCTATATCCATAAGCTGCCTGGTTTGCTCCAAATCTTTTCCCATAAATCCCTCGCAGCCCAATCCGATCTCACCGACCTCCAGTGCCGTCTTTCCCAATTTCCGATAAATCATGACAACCTCCTCAAGAATTATCATTATCATATACATATTACTATTTAAAGTGCACTCGAAGTCAAGCCCTTTAGAAAAGTATTTCTAAAGTAAAGAACCGCCGATGGTCTGACGGCGGTTCAAATCTCAACTATTCTCAATTTTCCATACGAATCACAGCACCGACTTTTTTAACGACATCCATTTTTTTAAAGTCGGCAATTGCATTTTGAATATCCTTTTCTTTTGCGGGATAAGTCTGGAAGACAATCGTTGCTTCATCCTTTTTTGCATCTTTCTGTATGACTGAAAGAATGCTGATCCCATAATCGCCCATGCGTTTGGTAACCTGAGCCAAAACACCAGGAACGTTTAACAGATTAAGGCGAATATAAAAAGGGCAAGTCCAATTCTCTTCGAAATGTAAAATCGGAGAAATAAAATCTTTCTTATTTTCAAAAGTTGCATATTTATGCTGCTGCATATGATGCGATGCATAAATCACATCAGAGATAACGGCACTTGCCGTAGGCAATGCACCTGCTCCTCTTCCATAAAACATAACATCACCTACTGAGCTGCCATTCATCAGAATCGCATTAAATGAATCCAATACATTTGCCAGCGGATGTGTTTGCGGAATCATCGTAGGATGCACACGCAACTCCACATTATTTCCCGAACGTTTGGCAATCGCCAATAACTTAATCACATAGCCGAAGTCCTTTGCATATTGAATATCCTGCTTTGCAACATGGGATATACCTTCCCGATAAATATATTCAATCGGGAGTCGGGAATGAAAAGCTTTAGAAGCCAAAATCGACAACTTATACATCGCATCAAATCCTTCAACATCCGCTGTTGGATCTGCTTCAGCATAGCCTAAAGCCTGAGCCTCTTTCAGGACTTCTTCATAGTCCATGCCCTCTGAAGTCATTTTTGTCAAAATATAGTTTGTCGTGCCATTAATGATTGCAAAAATAGAATGCATATCATTAGCCTGCAAGCTGTCATCAATTGCCCTTAAAATAGGAATTCCGCCTCCGACACTTGCTTCAAAATAAAATCCTGCACCGGTTTTCTTAGCAGCTTCTTCAATTTCCGGCCAATAGTTAGCAATCATCTGTTTATTCGCCGAAACTACTGTTTTTCCCGCTTCCAATGCTTGAATTACATATGTCTTGGCAGGCTCTATCCCTCCCAATACTTCAATAACGATATCAATATCCGGATCATTTAGAATTTCTTCAATATTTGCAGCCTTCTTTTCTTCCGGAATTTCATAATGATAACTCCTGGACAACACTTTTTTGACTTGATATCGAGTCAGTTCCTTATGCGCAATTTGTTCTTCATCTTTTTGCAGTATTTGATAAACGCCGGAACCAACTGTCCCCATACCAAGGATTGCAACACGAATCTCTTTCATAACTTATTTACTCCCTTTTCCGATACTCCTCAACCTTCGTGATTTTTCTGATAAATGATATGCAGGCCATGCAACGTCAGCAAACTATCAATGACGTCAATCATCTGCGTTTCGGAAGCAATTGTTTCTGCCATCCCTCCCGTGGCAATAACTTTCGCTTCCGCGCCCAATTCTGATTTCATTTTCCGCAATATATAATCAACCTGTCCAACATATCCATACAGAATACCAGATTGCATACATGCTATCGTATTCCGATTGATTACCCGCTTAGGCTTAATCAATTCCACCTTGGGAAGTTTTGCCGTATTATTTGTTAGCGCATTCGCCGAAACAATCAAACCCGGACAAATTGCGCCACCCAAAAATTCCCCTCTTTTTGAAATTGCTCCAAAGGTCGTTGCCGTACCAAAATCTACGGTAATACAGGGGCCGCCATATAATTCATAAGCGGCCACTGCATTTACGATTCGATCCGAGCCCAATTCCTTAGGGTTATCATATAAGATATTAATACCTGTCTTGATGCCGGGTTCTACAAAACATGGGCGCTTTTTAAAATAGGTTTTACACATATGTTCTATCGTATAATTGATAGAGGGAATTACAGAAGAAATCATAATATCTTCAACTTCTTCCGGCTTCAGATGCAGATAGTCCAAAAATGAAATCATCTTGATTCCGATTTCATCCGAAGTTACATGCATCTTTGTTGCCATACGCCAAGAATTGCGCAATTTTCCCTTTTCAAATAATCCACACTTAATATTTGTATTTCCGACATCTATAACAATGAGCATTCTGTTTTTCCCTTTGAATTTTAATTTTTTGCCTTTTTCCGAAGCATTTTTTCAACTGCTACAATAATCGGCCCACAAATCAAGGCTGCTGCCAAAGCTTCACAAGACCCGTTTAAAGCTCCCACGCCCGCAATAATTGCCAATACTCCTGAAGCATCAATACCTGAAATAACATAAAAAAGAAGCATCAGCCCCAAATAGAAGATAGTATTGGTCAACGAACCGGCAATCGGTGCTACAATGGCTGCCAAAGTTTGATTCTTTTTACCAATCATCAAATAAATCCATCTGGCAATAATCGGCACCATCAAGCGCGCCCCTACAGACATTATAATCACCAAAATTGGACTCACAGCCATCAACGGTGCTAACAACGCAGAAGTAGCTGTAAACGCTTTCCAAACACTGGTTAATCCAAATACAAGCCCTAACAACAAGCCCACTTTGGAGCCACATAAAATTGCACCAATAATGACAGGAATATGCATCGTTGTCACATTTGCAGGCGGAATTGGAATAATACCAATGTTTGTGAGTCCCAACACCAAGGTTACTGCGGCCAACATGCCAGTTACGGCAATCGTTCTGACCTTACTACTGTAATTCATTTGTTCCTCCGTTCCGGTTCCACTGTCCCGCCGCCTTTTTTCAAGAAACTGGCTGGAGCTTCTTTTACAGAATACTCCGCATATCAGATGTTTCTCAGCAATCAAATTCGGCCAACTGATGTGGATACCCGACATTTTTATTTATTATACTTGATTTACCTGTGAGATGCAACGGGATTTTATAAATACAAATAGAACCGATAAACTATATAAAATAAATAAAGTTGCCATATAAAGGGAAAAATGTAAATCATTCCTTCCCGTTGTAAACTGCGTCCGCTTAATATTAAACAAACCGACACAATGCTCAGTGCGGCGAAAAAATCTCCACAATATAAAAATATATAAGTAAACAATCCAAACAGAGCCAGCTGTAATGCATACCATATGAGCCTCCCTGCTGTTTTTTTCTCTTTTTGAATCAACAAATATATATTTCGACCAAACATAACTCCAACAGTACAGAGCCACAACGCAATATAACTCAGTTTCACCTTGTATTGCTTCTGCAACAAAGGGAAATCTCCTTCAATTGTGAAAATAGCAATAACCATTTGGCAAAACAGCGCCAAACCAAATAAAGTAATACCGTAAAAAAACTGTTTTTTCTTCATTGTTCCCCCCTTTCTATTCTATTGATATAAAACAAAAAAAGAAGCAACTTATTAAATAAAAAAATCGGGCTTCGAAAAACTCGAAGCCCGGATTCTAATCCATGATTATTTGAGTGTTGGCAAAACCTCTTTAACAAAAAACTCTTCTGTGTTATTTTCATTTAAAGAAAAGGATTTCCCATCAAAAGTAGTGCTGACTCCACGCTGGCAGTTTCCAGTGCAGAAAATGCCAGCCAGTTCTACCTTATCTGCCACCTGATAGGTCTTTACCAGCGTTTCCAATTGTTCCACTACTCGCGCTGACCCTTTTACGTGGCAAGCGCTGCCAATACATACTGTAATCTTTTTCTTCATCTACTTATCCCTGAGCTCCATTCTCTGCCTTACGTTCAATTGCACGATTGCGGAAATAAAGCGCTATATCTGTACATACCATAATTACATTAGGGAAATAGAACCAAAATGCCAGATTATAAGTATGTGTCAGACATTTAGAAATAATGCCGCAAATATAACCAAAGCAAATAAAGCAGCTAAACATAAGGCTTTTGCCTTTTGTAGAGCGTGAACGATAAGAGCGCACAATCGAAAGCGGCCATGAAATACCGAAACTGACAATCATCAACGTTTCCAGGATATTTGCTAAATTTTCCATAGGATACAATACTTCCTTTAAATCAAAATTTTTTAAAGCGTATTTCTCTTGCGCGTATAATCAGGCAAAAGTTTCGGAGAAACAATTTCGCTATGAATGCCTGCTTCTTCCATTTCCTTGGCAAACTTGTTCACATGCGAAAGTGTCAAATTCCCTACTTTTGTGTTCCGGCTCTTAGCCGCAGCATTTTTGCCGGCACTTCTGCCAAAAACGATAATATCCAACAACGAGTTACCCATCAAACGGTTTCTTCCATGAATTCCGCCAACCGCTTCACCAGCAACAAAGAGATTTTCAACACCGGTCATTCCGTCAGGCGTAATCTGCAAACCGCCATTTTGATAATGCAACGTCGGATAAACCAGAATCGGCACTTTGCGAATATCAATATCATATTTTGCAAACATACGCATCATTGCCGGAATTCTTTTTTCGATGGTTCCTTCTCCGCCTTTCATCTCAATCATAGGCGTATCCAGCCATACTCCCACACCATTTCCGGTATTTACACCTTTGCCATTCGTAGAGCATTCGCGAATAATGGAAGCAGCAGAAACATCTCTGGTCTCCAACGGATGCATGAAAGCTTCACCTTCCGAGTTGATCAGCATAGCGCCAACCGAGCGCACTTTTTCTGTTACCAATGCTCCGAAAATTTGCTCCGGATAAGCTACTCCGGTAGGATGATACTGCAAAGTATCTGCATACAATAACTTCGCCCCAGCACGATAACCGAGAATCAATCCGTCAGCCGTAGCACCATAATGATTGGATGTGGGGAAGCCTTGATAATGCAGTCGGCCAGCACCTCCGGTTGCTATAATTACCGTCTTAGCGCGGGCAATTTTGATTTCTTTGGTTTCCATATTGAGTAATACAGCACCAGCCGCCTTACCCTCATCATCCAAAATCAGCTCAATTGCAGCTGTAAAATCCACTACCGGAATGCCACGGTTGAGTACTTCGTCCCGCAGAGTGCGCATAATCTCAGCTCCGGAATAGTCTTTCGCTGCGTGCATTCTCTTTCTGGAAGTACCACCACCATGCGTTGTAATCATGGTGCCATCCGCCGCTTTATCAAATTCAACGCCCAATTCGTTGAGCCACTTAATTGCTTCCGGCGCTTCCATTACCAGTTTGGAAAGAAGCTCAGGCTTATTGGTAAAATGTCCGCCGCCCATTGCGTCCAAATAGTGAATTGCAGGAGAGTCATTAGGTTTATCCGCAGCCTGGATTCCGCCTTCTGCCATCATTGTATTGGCATCACCAATGCGCAGTTTGGTAACAATCATTACCTTAGCACCCGCTTCATCCGCTTCGATTGCAGCAGATGAACCTGCGCCGCCACCGCCGATTACCAATACATCAACATCATAATCCACATGGGATAAATCAATCTTTGCGGGATTAATTCGGCTGTTTGCCTGTAAAAGTGCAGCCAATTCTGTAGGAACTTTTTCCCCTTTGTTAGGGCCTACTTGCAAAACTGCAAATTCATTCTGCTTATAGTCCGGATGATAGGTTGCAAGGAGGGTTTCTTTTTCCTCAGCAGTCATCCGTCTGGGTTCAAGCGCAATATTCTTCGCTCTCGCCGCTTCCACTTTCTTCATGGATTCCAGTATTTCACCACTGTACATCTGTTTTTCCTCCTTATTTCTCAATCTCGCGGTTATTATAAAGTTCTTTCAATTCCTCAATCGGTTTCTGCATTAAGTTTTCAATCAAAGCGTTGAAATCGCCGTTCTGAATCTCTTCTACCCGATGATTCAGATGTTCTGCCTTAGGAGCAATATATTTTCCGTTCAGGCGACGAGCCAATAAGGCAACCTGAGGATGAGAAATTCCTGCCGGGCATCTGGAAGAACATACTCCGCACATTACGCAGTCAAAAGATTCTTCTGCACATTTCTCATACTCACCACGTTGTGCATAAGCAATATATTGCATTACATTAAGTTCCTGCGTACAGCTCTTCGTGCAGGCATTACAACCAATGCAGCTGTAAATTTCCGGATAAAGCTGCATCATAATCTGCTCAGTCGGCTTAACTTTATTAATATCGTATACCTGCTTTTCCAAGGGGAAGAAAGGCAACGTAGCAATATACATATCCTCTTGCACTTGTGTCTGGCAAGCCAAGCATGCATGCAGTTCGCGTTCACCTTTGATACGATAGATTGTCGCGCAAGCGCCACAGAAACCATTTCTGCAACCGCAGCCACGCACCAACTGATAGCCTGCATATTCCATGGCGCCCATAATCGTCAGGCTGGCAGGCACTTCATATTTTTTACCCATCAGGAATACATTTACCATTTTTTCCATGTCCCTGTTCTCTCCTTTTAATTAATACTCGTTCGGAAGTTCTCCCAATTGATCGAAACGGAATACCGGGCCATCCTTGCAGACATATTTAGATCCGATATTGCATCTGCCGCATTTGCCAATACCACACTTCATTCGTAACTCCATTGTGGTATAGACCTGTGTATCCTGGAACCCCAGTTCTTTCAATCCGGCCAGCGTAAACTTAATCATAATGGGTGGTCCGCACATAAGAACCGTCTTGCGAACATCTGGATTCAATTCCTTTACATAGTTAGGAACAAAACCGACATGGCCATCCCAGCCCTCTTGTTCACGGTCAATTGTTAAGTTGACTTCAATGCCCTCGTCAGCCATCCATTCATTGATGATCTCCTGATAGTCCACCAAATCATCTTTCGAACGAGAGCCGTAAATAATTTGTACACTGCCATAATTCTGACGATTATCCCGTACGTAATTGATAACGGAACGCAAAGGGGCTAATCCAATGCCGCCGGCAATAAATAACAAATCCTTACCTTTTAAATCGCTTTCCACCGGAAATCCATTACCATAAGGGCCGCGAATGGTGATCTGCTGACCAACTTCCATTTGATGCAGCCATTCCGTTACACAACCACATCTCTTAATGCTGAATTCCATATATTCCCGATTAGTAGGTGAAGAAGTAATGGAAAATAACGCTTCTCCCACCCCAGGCATGGAGAGCATCGCACATTGCCCGGGAATATGTTCAAAAACCTTCTTGCCATCCAGCCCCAGTACACGGAATGTTTTTACATCCGGCGTATCTGTACGAATATCGGTAACTACGCCCAATTTTGGAATCAACGCTTCTATATTCATTTGTCTTCTCCTTCAAGAGCCTTCATAACCTTCACAATATTCATGGAAATCGGACATTTCTGCAGGCAACGGCCACATCCTACGCAGCCAAACTCTCCATTGTTATTCATGGGGAAATAGATCAGCTTGTGCATAAATCTCTGACGAAAACGTTCCAATTGAGTCAGGCGCGGCTGACCACCGGCCATCTTGGTAAAATCAGAATACATGCAACTATCCCAGCAACGGAACCGCTTAATGCCTTTTCCTGTATTAAAATCCCGGATATCATAACATTGACAAGTCGGGCATACAAATGTGCATGTACCACAACCCAGACAAGCTTCGGAAAGCTCTGCCCATTTGGAAGAATTAAAGACTTCCAGCTGTTCCCTGTTTTCAAAATGCTTTGTTGAAAGCTTCGCAAGTGGCAGTTTGTCCAAAACAGCCTGTATCTGCTCTTTCTGAGCGTTCACTGCTGCCTCATCTGCCTCCTCTAACAAGTTATCCACAGAGGCAAGCAGCGCTTCTCCCTTTTCGCTCTGGGCCTGAAAATAAATGGCATCTTGCGTCTTCCATGCTGCAACGTCTCCCTCCGGATGTGCTGCATTAATGGCAAAGGTCTGGCAAAAACAGGTTTCTTCCGGCTGTGTGCAAGCCAATGCAACAATTGTTCCGTGTTCGCGTCTGGACTTATAATAGGTATCTACCGGATTCGCCAAAAACACTTTATCCAATATGGCAAAGCTACGCACATCGCAAGCTCTCGCACCAAAAATCACAAAATCCTCTGCTTCTGTACGCGGGTCGATAATTTCAATTTCTTTTCCCTTTACTTTAAAATCTACCAGATTTTCAGTCTGAGGAAAAAAGAAATCTTTAGCACTACGCACAGTATTATGATCTTCCGAAAGCTGCATGCCCATTTCCCATCTTTGGAACTGTGCCTGTCCACCTTTGTTTTCTGTCGGAATATACAATGCTTCTTTTTTTGCAATTT
>QANA01000003.1 GCA_003149735.1 Clostridiales bacterium
CGACACAGGGATTTTCAGTCCCTTGCTCTACCGACTGAGCTACCGAGGCATGCTATATAGAATTTGGTGGGCCTTCACGGACTTGAACCGCGGACCAATCGGTTATGAGCCGACCGCTCTGACCAACTGAGCTAAAGGCCCCTGTTGATATTATCTGGTGACTCCTAGGAGATTCGAACTCCTGTAACCGCCGTGAGAGGGCGGTGTCTTGACCACTTGACCAAGGAGCCAATAAGCGGCCGACTCACTGGGATTGAGAAGCAGATTTTTTTGGTCGGGGTGAGAGGATTCGAACCTCCGGCCCCATGCTCCCAAAGCACGTACGCTAACCGGACTGCGCCACACCCCGATTGGAATTTCGCACACGAGGCGACGCCTATAAATATACACGAATTCAGAAATATTGTCAACAGGTTTTTCGAAAAAATCAAAAATGTTTTTCGTGCAGTTGATAGAATGCTATAATTATTCTATAATAAGGGCAATCCTTTTACAAGATGTGAGAATTATAATAAACGGAGAACTTCTGATGGATTATGCAGAAATGAAGCAGTATATCGCTGCACAGAAATTTACTTTTTATATAGAAACATATGGTTGCCAGATGAATAGTCATGATTCTGAAAAGATTGCGGGTATTCTTACCACGCTTGGATATCGGCCGAATCCAGTGAAGGAAGATGCGGATCTGATTTTGTTTAATACCTGTTGTGTTCGGGAAAATGCCGAGAATAAAATTTTCGGAAATGTGGGTAAAATGAAACAGATCAAGCAGAAAAGGCCGCATTTGATTGTTGGTGTCTGTGGATGCATGATGCAGCAGGCAGGAGTGGCAGAACGTCTGGGGAAAATGTTCCCTTTTGTTGACTTGATTTTTGGCACAAATAATATGCAGGAGCTGCCGCAGATGATTTGGCAAATTTTGATGGAGAAAGGGCGCAGCATGTGTATTCGGCAGGAGGGTGTAGCAGAAGAAGAGGTGGAAATGCTGCGCACTCCGCCGCCTTTGGCATCGGTTAACATCATGCAGGGGTGTGATAATTTCTGTACCTATTGTATTGTGCCATATGTAAGGGGCAGAGAACATAGTCGCCCAATACATGCTATTGTGCGTGAAATAGAACAATTGATGGAGCAGGGATATAAGGAAGTGATGTTATTGGGGCAAAATGTCAATTCCTATGGAAAAGGATTGGAAAATGCAGATTTTCCTACCCTGTTGGATGCAGTTGCAAGGACCGGAATAGAACGGATTCGATTCATGACTTCTCATCCGAAAGATGCTTCGATGAAGATGCTGGAGCAGATGGCAAAACACGATAATATTTGCAAACAACTGCATTTGCCGGTGCAGGCGGGATCTACGCGTATTCTGCAGGAAATGAATCGTAAATACACAAGGGAGCAATATCTGCGGCTTGTAGAACAAATTCGTAGGGAAATTCCGGGTATTTCTCTTTCTACGGATATTATGGTGGGATTTCCGGGAGAAACGGATTCGGATTTTGAAGAAACAGTATCCTTAATGGAAACGGTAAAATATGATGCGGCCTTTACATTTGTATATTCTCCGCGTAAAGGAACCAAGGCTGCACAGATGCCTGGGCAAATTTCAGAAGAAGTGAAGCAACAGCGTATTATGCGGCTGGTTGCATTGCAGGCAGAACATACTTATCAGAGCAATCTGGCTAACGTAGGTAAAATTGAAAAAATCCTGATTGAAGGGCAAAGCACGAAGGATGCAAAAGCTGTATGCGGAAGAACGGATGGCGGTAAGATGGTAAATCTGCCGGGAAGTATGCAGCTGCTTGGTAAAATGGTGACTGCAGAGATTACGGAGGCGAAAAAGACGACTTTACTGGGGAGGATTTTGAATTGATAGAAATGCGCAGGCTGACACCGCAGGATTCCATGCAGGCCCGAATGTTGTGGTTGGATGCATTTCCTGAGGATGGAGATGGATTCTGCGATTACTATTTTGCCCGATTATTTCCACAGGATCAGTATTATGGTTTATTTGAGCAGGGAAAACTGCAGAGCATGGTGGGCGTGTGCAGACAAAAAATCCATTTTTTAGGTAAATTATTGCAAGTGGGATTTTTGCGCGGTGTAGCAACATGGAAAAGTGAACAGGGAAAGGGCTATTCCAGCAGAGTGATGGAATACGTATTGCGCGATCTCAAAAAACAAAATGTGCCGGCGGCTGCTTTAAAAACATATATACATTCCTTTTATCGGAAATTTGGTTTTGAAGTTTGTTCCTATCGCTGTTGGCATGAAGTGAGAGAAAACTCTCCCTTGACAGGTATGGAGTTTTACGACCGGGTTGAACAGGTGCCAGAATGTATTTTGGAAGGTATTTGCGCTTGCTATCGGGATTATACGGCAGATAAAGATTTTTTTCTGGAACGGGATTCGGCTTATTATCGCCTTATGCTGACGGAAGCATTGGAACTTTATGATGGCATTTTGGCCGTTCATACGAATGAAATGCAACGGATTGATGGATATCTGATTGGTTTTGCGGAGAAAGAATCAGGGAAATTTCGTGCTGACGAACTGGTTTGCCTTGAAACTATGCATCCACAGGATTTTGGTGGTGTGGCAGAAAAATTCAATTGTTCAATGTTGGTTTATAAAGCATTTGATGAAAGAGAACAGGCAGATGGAATGATTCGTATTCTGGATATGGTGTATTTTTTACGGCAAAAAGAGCAGGGCGTTATTTCAGAAAAAGGACAAATTCAGGTTAAAGATTCGCTGTTTACGGAAAATAATGGTTGGTGGCAAACAGATATGAATCAGCTGAATTCTCAACCATCAAAGGAATTATCGCCCGGCGAAGCTGCGGTTTGGTTAATGGAAAGCAATGGCCGCCAGGCAGGTATATTTGAAGAATATTGAAAGATAATGTTCTATGAAGATATTTATGGAGAAAGAAGGCGGTAGGGATGCTGAGGAAAACTTATGCAGCAGTCGATTTGGAGTGTATTGCGCATAATATCAGAGAGTTGAAACGAGCAGCAGGAACGCAGGTGATGGCAGTGGTCAAAGCAAATGCCTATGGCCATGGAATGAAGCAGGTAGTTGCCAAAGCTGAGCAGGAAGGAGTTTCATGGTTTGCAGTGGCAACGGCAGACGAAGCTGTAGAACTGCGAGAGACCTGCGATAAACATATTTTGTTGTTATCTTCTGCGGAAGATGAAGAAACGGTAAACGCACTGACAGAAGCAGGAATTTCCCAATGCGTCTACACTATACAACAGTTGAAATTGTTGTATAGGATATGCGAGGCAAATGGAAAACAGGCAAGGATTCACATGAAAATCGACACCGGGATGAATCGCATTGGCTTGCGTACGGATGCAGAGCTGATTGCTTTGCTGGAATTTTTAAAAAAACAATCCCGAATCGAATTGGAAGGCGTCTTCACGCATTTTGCATCAGCAGATGAAGCAGATAAGTGTTTTACCAGAGAACAATTAGAGCGTTTTAAGCATGCTTTGCAGATTATTCGGGATTATGGTTTTGCACCGTTGTGCCATGCATCCAACAGTGCGGCTACTATCGAAATACCCGAAGCGCATTTCGATTTGTGCCGCATGGGCATATCTATGTATGGTTATGCGCCTTCTAAGGAAGTAAAAACAGGCCAATTAAATCTAAAACCCGCGCTTTCTTTGATTAGCCATATTACTTATGTGAAAACAATTGAAGCAGGTGACAGCGTAAGTTATGGCAGAAAATTCATTGCAAACCAAAAAGAACAGATCGCAACAGTAGCTATCGGATATGCAGATGGTTATATGCGGGCACTTTCGGGCAAGGCAGAGGCAGAACTGGGTTCTTACAGAATTCGCAATATCGGCAGAATTTGTATGGATCAGAGTATGTTTTTGATAACCGGGACGGGAGCGCAAATTGGTGATGAAGTGCGTCTGATTGGCAGTAACATTACAGCAGAGAATTTGGCGGATTTGGTAGGGACCATTAGTTATGAAGTATTGACGAATCTATCCGCAAGAGTGCCACGGGTATATTTACATGCTTAAGTCGGATAAGCAGGCACTGCGCCGAAAAATATTGTCGCTTTCCGAACAAATATCAGAAGAAGCAAGAGCGACGGCGTCACAAAAAATTGCTGAAAAAGTTATAAAATTTATAGAACAAAAAGGGTTTTTACGTGTGTTTTGCTACGTTTCTTATCGGAATGAAGTACAGACACATGATTTATTGGAACAATTACATCTAAACGGAATAGAAGTTTATGTCCCTTATATTAAGGAAAAACAAATGTGGGCAGTTTTATGGCGGCCGGGTATGCCAATGCGAGAGAATCGTTGGGGAATTTTGGAACCGCAGCAAATAGAGATAGCAAAAGAAATTGACTGTGCGCTGCTGCCGGGAGTAGCGTTTGCTGAAAATGGATCACGTTTAGGTTATGGGGGAGGGTATTATGATCGCTGGCTAAAGCAGAACCATTGCTATACGATAGGTCTTTGCGGATCCTGGCAGTTAATGTGCAGCCTTCCGGTGGAAGAACATGATGTTTTTTTAGATGCAATTTTCAGTGAAAAACAGCAAATTTTCTTTACAAGCGGAGATAATTACACTAAAATAAAAAGGAGATTGCCAGATTGAGAGTTATTGCAGGAAGCGCAAAAGGAAAAAGCCTGATCACCCCTGCGGGCAGGAAGATTACACGCCCTACTGCTGATAAAGTGCGGGAAGCGATTTTCGGTTCCATTCAATTTGAAATTGCGGGCAGTAGGGTATTGGATTTGTTTGCGGGCTCCGGAGCTTTAGGAATTGAAGCACTTTCCAGACAAGCTGAAGAAGCAGTATTTGTGGATAGAGCGAAGGAAGCGATTATGGCAATTCGTTGTAATTTGAAAAGCACTAATCTGTTGCAACGGTCAGAAGTACTTTTGATGGACTATCAAAATGCGCTGAATCGACTGCAGGGCTGTTTCGATTTTATATTTATAGATCCGCCTTATCGGGCAGAATTATATCAAAATGCGTTAAAGTTGATTTGGGAGAGAAATCTTTTAGCGCCTGATGGTTTGCTGATTGTGGAGCATGATCAGAGTACCAATTTTGAAACGGAAAATGTATTGAAGATAAAAAAATACGGAAAAACTTTTGTGACCTATATAGGCGGAGAACAGCGATGAAACTGGTATTTCCGGGAAGTTTTGATCCCATTACAACGGGACATATGGAACTGATTGACAGAGCATCTAAGCTATCGGAGCAATTATATGTTGTGGTAGAAGATAATCTGCAGAAGACATATTTGTTTACGAGGGAGCAACGATTGGAAATGGTGCGCGCAGCTGTGAAGGCCTACCCGAATGTCCGGGTGGATTCTTTTGCAGGAATGACCGTAGATTATTGCAGAAAGATTGGTGCCAGGGTACTATTGCGTGGTTTGCGTAACTCGGCAGACTATCTTTACGAGAAAGATATTGCAACTTTTAATCGGGAACTCGCACAGGTAGAAACGTTGTTCCTTTTTGCAGACAGTACCTATGCACATATCAGCTCCAGTGCGGTGCGGGAGTTATTAAAATATAATGCAGATATTTCGGGTTATGTACCTGCGACAATCTGTGATATAATCAATAAAATAAAAAGCAATGGATAGGCCGGAAAAACCGGATGTTGGGGGTAAAGCGAAAATGGCAAAGTCGGATATTTTTGAATATGTAAGTGAATTGGAAGAAGAGATTGAAGCAAGCCGCTATGCGAAACTTTCCAAGACGAATAAAGTAGTTGATGAGAAAATTCTGAAGGAAATCATTGCAGATATTAAAAGTGCTTTGCACGAAGAATTGGATGCTTCCATTAAAATTATGGCAGAACGTGATCAGATTATCAATGCGGCAGAAGCACAGGCTGCAGAGATTGTGAAAAAAGCAAAACGGGATGCCGAAGCAATGGCTAAAAAAGAAGAAGTCTACAAACTGGCCTATGCAAAGGCGAATAGTCTGTTGGAAAGCAGCCGCCAGAATGCACAGACGATCCGTAAGCGTGCCAATCAGTATGCGGAAGAAGTATTTGATGATCTGGAAAAGTATTACAAAGAAAGCATTGAACTGATTAAAGTAAATAAGAGCAGATTGTATAAAAAGACAGAGCCGACTATCACAACCAGAGAAGATGTGAATGAACAGGCTTAATGGGATGTTTTCTGCATAAAAGCAAAGTAGAAAATCAGCCAGAGGCAGAGTATGCCTAAAGGCAGAAACCACAGGAAGGTAGTTTCAAAAGCGGGCAGAAGAACAGTGGGTATGGTAGAAGAGCACGAGGCATCCAATGGAATGATTCTCAGGAGCAATGCAGTAAATGCAGCAGAAAGAATCCCTTGGATGCTTTTGTGTATCAAAAAATGTCTCGTGCGGAGTCCGGCGGAAGCAGCTAATGCAGTGGTTTGGCTGTATATGGAAATGCCGCCGAATGAAATCAGAAAACTCAGATAGATGAGGCGAGTTGGAAGCGGGAAAATGGCGGAATTAGTGCAGCCGGTTGTCATTTCCAATAGCCCCAATATGACTTTACAGGCAGGGGCAGATAAATGAAATTTTTGAAGTAGCTGCACAATAGTACTGGTATAGACGGCGTATATGATCATGAAGCCACATACGAGGAGCATACTTTTAATACAGGAAGTAGTAGCTTCTGCAAGTGCACTGCCAAAATCCGATGTGGTTATAGGCGACAGAGAGAAGGCGGGTTTGGAAAGTTGTTCTGCATGCTCTGTATGCTGATAACGTCTGCCAGTTATAAGACAAATACAGAGCGCAGATAGATAATGCGGCCATAAAAGATAGGTTGCATAGGTTGCGCTGCCCAACATTCCCATACAGACACTGCCCAGAATAAACATAGGGCCGGAAGTGCTGACACAGCTTAACAGCATTTCTGCTTGATTTTTAGAAAGTTGATGCTGTCTATAGAGATCAGTAGTTAACTTGGCACCGATGGGATAACCGGAAAGAGCGGAAGATAGAAAAAGATAGGAAAAATGTCCATCAAATCCAAATATTTTGCGGGTGAGTGGCTGCAGCAATTGTGAAAGCGGGTTTAAAATACGCAAGGAGATCAGCAGGCTTATGGCTGTAGAGAAAGAAAATAAAGCAGGTACAACCGAAACAGCCCAAAGAGACATGGCTTCGCGGGCACTCTCCATTGCAATTTGAGGAAAACAGAGAGTCAGAATACAAAAGGAGCCGATCAGATATAGTGGATAATAGCGTTTCAATGATGACCCCCTTGGAGAAAATCTATTCTGCTTTATTGATATGGGAGGAAAAAGAAGAATATGAACGGGAAAAGGAAAAAATTGGGATTAGTGTTGAGTGCAGGTGCTTCAAGAGGATTTGCACATATAGGAGTGCTGCAATCTCTACAGGCACATAAAATTCCCGTGGACGTCATTACGGGAACCAGCATGGGGGCGTTGCTTGGAGGAATTTATGCGACCGGGGCAGATATCGATTATATGGCGCGTTTTTCAAAGCATGTAGCCGTTTCTAAATTTTTGGATTTTTCATTAAAAGATGGCGGTATCGTGCGCGGAAAAAAAGTAGAAGAGTTGATGAAAATATTGACAGGCAATAAAAGTATTGAACAGTTACAGATTCCTTTTGCTTGTGCGGCAATCAATGTGGTAAACGGACAAGTAGAAATTTTTAAAAAAGGAGGACTGTATGAAGCGATACGCGCCAGTATTTCCATGCCCGGAATTTTTGCTCCCTATGAGATAAACGGTAACTATTATATCGACGGAGGTACATTGGCACGTATGCCGATCTCTTCCGCAAAAGAATTAGGTGCAGAAGTAATTGTGGCAGTAGACGTATCTTGGCGGGGGCAGGATTTGCCGGTCCCCAAAAACTCCATAGGAGCATTGCAGTCGGCATTGAGTATTGCAACGTGGTATGTTTCTTCGCAACAAGAAAAAGAAGCAGATCTGTTGATTACGCCGGATGTGTTCAAAATTAATCCTTTTTCGGCAAAAGAGTGTGAATTCTGTATTGAACAGGGGCGTGCCGCTACGGATGAAAAGATTGAAGCAATCCGTGCGTTGCTGGAAAATTAAAGCACAATCAATGGTTGTGTATAATCTTGCCCACTGGGAGCCATAGGTTGAGAAGCGAGTGCATAGAGATTCGTGGCGCGAATATCCAACAGGAGAGAAGGATGCGTCGTTTGCCGTGGAAGTTGTGTGTAAAAAGCGATTTGAGTATGTTTGGCGCAGAGTGAAAGTAAAGAAAGGCTTTCTTTTCTGACACCTAAAACGCGGGCGTAGCGGGGAGCGTTTTGAATCTCATCGGATAAGGATGTTGTAATTCCCAATAATGTATTTAAAAGAATACGTTTGAGACGTGCCATAGTGAAACGCTTGGATTTGCACAGCTGCAGTAATTCAGCATAACTGCGAGCCTGATGCGCGGCATGGAAAAGACGGTTTTCCAACCCTTCTGTCACATCACGAATTTTGGAAAGCGCCTGAGGAGTAGTGCTGCGAAGACAATATAAAAGGGCTTGAAAAAGCGCGTCTTCCCGTACCGGATATTGATAGAGGGCCAAATCCTGAGGTTTAACATATTGTTGCCATTGTCCGGTGCCGCCGATAATACTGGTTCGCATTGCAGTGGCAGAGGCAAATTGCGGCTGAAGTTCTGTGGCATGATAGTCGGAATGGCGGGGAATGGCGTAAGGTTGAATTTGGCTGTTCCAGAAACGCAGGGCACGCAAATACTCGATAGCCAGAATATTATTGGGTAGAGATAAAATATCGCCGTAAAAAGGGCTCATGACATGTGCGATTGCGGTATGCTGTGCTTTGGGATAGCTGCAACCGGATTGCAGGGTTTGGGTCAGAACTTTTCGATAGTCAGCCGGCTGAGCTTCCAAGACCGAGGCAATTTCATTCAGCAAGGCAAGATCTGCCGTTTCTGCACCAAAACTTAAAGTGTCGATACACTGCAGCCCGTTTAGAACAGCAATTGCTCCGCGGGCAAAATCTCTTGAAGAGGAAAGGACGGAATGGGCAGGCAGTTCCAGCACCATATCGGCTCCGCCACGCAATGCCATATTAGTACGCGTCCATTTATCGAACAGAGCAGGTTCTCCGCGCTGTACAAAGTTACCGCTCATGATTACGATAATCTTGTCCTGAGCGTTTTTGCGTGTCTGACTGATGTGATACGCATGTCCGTTGTGAAATGGGTTATATTCGGCGATTATGGCGGAGATTTTCATAAAAATTCCTTTTCAAATTCTCTGAAATCATGTATACTTATTTAGTAATCTCATTATAACAAATTTTGCTTTCCAGAGGAATCATGGAAAGCTGATTTATTGGAGGAAGATTGGCATGACGTATATTTTGGTGATCAACGCCGG
>QANA01000071.1 GCA_003149735.1 Clostridiales bacterium
AGAAGAGAGAACGGACATTGCTTTTTTTACAGTATTGGGAATATCATGCAGCTTAAGGTCAAGGAAAATTTTATGACCACGCTGTTTGATTTCGCGAACAATTTCCGGACCTGCTGCATAAAAAAGCTCCATACCGATTTTTACATATGGTTTCTCTTCCTGAAAATGGTCGAGAAAAGCCAAAGTTTCTTCTTTGCTGCTGAAATCGCAGGCAATAATGACATCTCTGTTCATGCGTGTGCTCCTCCAATAATTTGTTTGAGATCAGCAATGCCCAATTGCTGCATCAATGTGGGCAATTCTTCAATGATTTTTTTACAGATAAACGGATCGATTAAATTGGCTGCACCAATTTGTACTGCGGTAGCACCGGCCAGCATCATTTCGATGACATCGGCAGCGCTGCTTACTCCTCCCATACCGATAATGGGAATGGAAACGGCCTCATAGACTTGCCATACCATGCGTAAAGCAACCGGGAAAATGGCACTGCCGGAAAGGCCGCCGGTAGTATTGGTCAAAATCGGCTTCCGGCGTTTCAGGTCGATGCGCATGCCCATCAGGGTATTGATCAGGCTGATGCCGTCGGCACCTGCCTGTTCGCAGGCTTTGGCAATGGCCGCGATATCAGCGACGTTGGGACTTAATTTCATATAGACTGGTTTGCTGGTAACAGATTTTACAATACGGGTAATATTAGCTGCAGATTCAGGGGTAGTGCCAAAGCTCATGCCGCCATCGTGTACATTGGGGCAACTGATGTTGACCTCAATCAATCCGACCTGTGGTTGTTTATCGATCTGTTCGCAGCAATAGGCATATTCATCTGCCGAAAAACCGCTGATATTGGCAATGACTGGCTTATGGAAACAGCGAGCCAATTTCGGCAATTCTTCGGAAATTACTTTTTCAATTCCCGGATTTTGTAAGCCGACGGCATTGAGCATACCCGAAGGGGTTTCTGCGATACGAGGGGTGGCGTTGCCAAAACGGGGAAGGCGGGTCGTTCCTTTGAAAGAAAAAGAACCTAACAGATTGATATCATATAATTCCGCAAATTCATAGCCATAACCAAAGGTGCCGCTGGCAGGGATAATCGGATTATCCAAAGAGAGGCCGCTTAAGGTCACTTGCGTATTTACCATAAGATTTCCTCCTTATCCAATACAGGGCCATCTTTGCAGATGCGCTTGTTGCCGTAAATTGTTTTGCAGGAACAGCCCATACAAGCGCCAAAGCCACAGCCCATGCGCTCTTCGAAACTCAGCTGACCACCGGTAGAACAGGTTGTATAGAGGGCTTTTAACATGGGTTCAGGGCCGCAGGCATAATAGTAAGTATAGGCGTCAGAACCGAGGGTAGCGATGGCATCAGTTACAAAGCCGCGGATGCCAACGCTGCCGTCAGCAGTAGCAATCAAAGTATGGACGCCTAACGCTTCAAATTGCTTGCCGTAAAACACTTCTTCGGCTGTATTAAAGCCCAGAACGGCAATTGGTTGTTTGCCTTCGGAAAGCAGCTGTTTAGCCAGAGAATACATGGGGGGCACTCCTGCTCCACCACCCACCAATAATGGCCGCGCTCCGCTTTTCTCGGTGTTAAAACCATTGCCCAAGCCGCAGAGAATATCCAAAACGGCGCCGGCCGGCAAAGTGCTCATATAAGCAGTGCCTTTGCCGACAATCTTATAGATAATAGTAAGACGGCCGGGTTCGTAATCGCAGACTGAAATGGGGCGGCGCAGGAAGAAACCGTCGAGGGCGATATTGATAAATTGACCAGGAGCCTGCAAAGCAGAAGTATCGCCCTGTAATACCATTTCATAAACCTGCCTGGCAATGCAGCGATTGGAAAGAATTGTATAAAGACCTTGCGTCATAAAGAAACTCCTTTACGCGTCGATGGTGGATACACCGATGGTGATTTCTTCCAGAACATCCAGCAATACCTTAACGGTATCCAGAGAAGTAAACATGGTGACGTTGTTTTCCACAGCAGCGCGGCGGATGATATAACCATCTGTTTCCTGTTCGGTCGAATTGACGTCGCGGGTATTGATAACATATGTTACGAAGCCACCGCGCAGCAGATCGACAATCTCATTGCTTCCTTCGCTCAGCTTGGCTTTTACGCGGGTACGAATACCATGCTCGCGCAGGAAATTGGCTGTTCCCTGTGTTGCTTCAATATTGAAGCCCAACTGATAGAAACGGCGGATCAACGGCAATGCCTCTTCCTTATCGGGGTCAGCCAACGTTACGAAAACTGTACCGTAGTTGACAACCTTGGTGCCGGAAGCCTGCAATGCTTTGTAAAGTGCACGGGTCAGCTTATTGTCATAACCGATGGCCTCGCCGGTGGATTTCATTTCCGGAGAGAGATATGCATCCAGACCGCTCAGTTTGGAGAAAGAGAAGGCAGGAACTTTGACGTACCAACGTTTTTTCTCTTCCGGATAGAGCATATCGATTCCCTGTTCTTTCAGGGATTGCCCCAGCATCACCTTAGTGCCGATATCTGCCAGTGACCAACCGGTTGCTTTGGAGAGGAAAGGCACTGTGCGGGAAGAACGGGAGTTGACCTCAATAATGTAAACATTCTCCTGCTTATCTACGATAAATTGGACGTTGAAAAGCCCCACAATTCCAATGCCCAGGCCCAGACGTTTGGTATAATCAAGGATGGTCTCCTTAACTTTTTGAGAAATGCTGAAGGTGGGGTAGACACTGATGGAGTCGCCGGAGTGCACACCGGTACGCTCTACCAGTTCCATAATACCGGGAACAAATACGTCGGTACCATCGCAGACCGCATCTACTTCCAATTCCTTGCCGACAATGTACTGGTCGATCAATACCGGCTGATCTTCATTTACGGCAACAGCAGATTTCAGGTATTTGAGCAGCCCTTCATCGTTGGATACAATCTGCATTGCACGACCACCTAATACGTAGCTGGGGCGGACAAGCACAGGGTAGCCGATTTCGTTGGCTGCTTTAATGCCGTCTTCAATGTTGGTAACGCCGACTCCCTTGGGACGGGGGGTACCCAACTGGGCGGTAAGACGCTCAAAATTATCACGATTTTCGGATTTGTTGAGCGCTTCTACACTGGTACCGATGATCTTCACACCGCGCTTCTGCAATGGCTCAGCCAAATTGATGGCCGTCTGGCCGCCGAGAGAAGTGATAACTCCTACCGGGTTTTCCAGCATGATAACGTTCATGATATCTTCCGGTGTCAGCGGCTCGAAATAGAGCTTGTCGCTAGTGGTATAGTCTGTGGAGACTGTTTCCGGGTTATTATTGATGATAATAGCCTCATAACCGGATTTTTTAATGGTCATAACGGCGTGCACGGTGGAATAGTCGAATTCAACGCCCTGACCGATGCGGATGGGGCCGGAGCCCAAAACGATGATTTTCGGATTCGGACTGACAATGGATTCGTTTTCGTGCTCATAGGTCGAATAAAAGTAGGGGACATAGCTATCGAACTCGCTGGCACAAGTGTCGATCATTTTGTAGACGGGGAAGAGATTTTCCTTCTTGCGAATCGCAAAGACATCCTCCTCTTTCATATCCCATAAGCGGGCAATTACCGCATCGGCAAAGCCCATGCGTTTGGCTTGGCGCAATACCTGAATATCGCCGGGGTTCGCAGTCAATTCTTCTTCCATATCGATAATATTTTTGATTTTGTTGAGGAAGAAAATGTCTATCTGCGTTGCATCACAGATCATACCAATATCGGCGTGATTGCGCAGAAGCTGAGCGATCCCGAAAATTTGTTCACTGGTGCCTTCTTTGATAAAGGCCATCAATTTGGCGTTGGAAATGTCCGTCAGTTTTTCCATGTAAAGGTGATTGACCCCGATTTCCAGAGAACGCACTGCTTTCAAAAGGCTCTCTTCAATGGTACGGCCGATGCTCATTACCTCGCCTGTTGCCTTCATCTGCGTCCCCAATTTGTTCTCGGCAGAAGTAAATTTATCAAAGGGGAAACGAGGCATTTTAGTGACAACATAGTCCAGCGTTGGCTCAAAGCTGGCTGGCGTATTGGCAAGCTGGATTTCATCCAGATGCATACCAATGGCAATTTTGGCGGAAACCATGGCGATGGGATAACCGCTGGCCTTGGAAGCCAATGCAGAAGAACGAGATACTCTGGGATTGACTTCAATGAGATAATATTGGAAAGAATGCGGGTCGAGGGCAAACTGTACGTTGCAGCCGCCTTCAATTTTGAGTGCGCGAATAATTTTGAGCGCGCTGTCCCGCAGCATGTGATATTCTTTATTGGTCAGCGTTTGGCTGGGCGCCACGACAATGGAGTCGCCGGTGTGTACACCTACCGGATCGATATTCTCCATATTACAAATGGTAATGGCGGTATCATTGGCATCGCGCATTACTTCATATTCGATTTCCTTGTAGCCTTTGACGCTCTTTTCTACCAGTACCTGATGTACGGGAGAGAGTTTAAGCGCATTTTTTAGGATTTCGACTGCTTCTTTGTCGTTGGCAGCAAATCCGCCGCCGGTGCCACCCAACGTAAAGGCAGGGCGCAATACGACGGGATAACCGATATCATGAGCAGCAGAAATGCCTTCTTCTATGGAATGAACAGGAATAGAAGGCAGGACAGGTTCACCCAGTTCTTCGCACAATTCTTTGAAAAGGGCGCGGTCCTCAGCCCGGTCAATACTTTCGCTGCTGGTGCCCAGCAGTTCCACCTGGCATTCTTTGAGTACGCCGCGACGCTCCAGCTCCATAGCCAGGTTCAAGCCGGTCTGGCCGCCAATACCGGGCAGAATGGCATCTGGACGCTCATAACGCAGAATTTTAGAGAGGTATTCTAACGTCAATGGTTCCATATAGATCTTATCTGCTACGGCAGAGTCGGTCATGATAGTAGCAGGGTTGGAGTTAGCCAATACGACTTCATAGCCTTCTTCACGGAGAGCCAGGCATGCTTGCGTGCCGGCATAATCGAACTCTGCGGCCTGGCCGATGACAATTGGGCCAGAGCCGATCACAAGTATTTTTTTCAAATCAGTTCTTTTTGGCATGATTCCACTCCTCCATCAAATTGATAAAATGGTCGAATAAATAAGCACTGTCCTGAGGGCCGGGGGCGCTTTCCGGGTGATATTGTACGCTGAAAATACCGTCGCGCTCGCAGCTGACACCCTCCACGGTATCATCTAGCAGGTTGATATGTGTGATTTCCAGAGCCGTTCCGGCGACAGATTCTTTATCTACGGCATAGCTGTGATTCTGGCTGGTAATTTCGATTTTTCCGGTACGCAGATCCTTGACAGGATGGTTGCCGCCGCGGTGCCCGAACTTCAGTTTATAGGTTTTGGCACCGTAAGCCAGGCTGATCACCTGGTGCCCGAGACAAATGCCGAAAATAGGGTATCTGCCGCGCAGCTGACGAACAAGTTCTGCCACTTCCGGTACATTTTCGGGGTCTCCGGGGCCATTGGAAAAGAAAATACCATCCGGCCGCATTTCTTCAATGGCGTCTGCTGTTGTATTCCAGGGAACGACTGTGATGTTGCAGCCGCGCCGGTTGAGGCTGCGGACGATATTGAGCTTGATACCGCAGTCGACAGCTACGACATTGTATTTGGGCTTGAATGTCTTGGAATACCAGCGCTTTTTGCAGCTGACCCGGGAGACAGCATCTTTGGGAATGTCGGTATTTTTCAGAGTTTCCAAAGCTTGTTCCAATGGGGTATCAATATCGGTGATCAATACCTTGCGGCTGCCCAAATCACGAATGCTTCGCGTCAATTCCCGCGTATCCACATCGGCAATGGCGGGTATGCCGTTTTCCTCCAATATTTCGGACAATGTACGTGTATAACGGAAGTTGCTGGGCAGGTCATTATATTCCCGCACAATGAGCCCGCCGATGGTGGGCGTGCGCGTTTCGAAATCCTCATCGGTAATACCGTAGTTGCCGATGAGCGGATAAGTCATAACTACCATCTGATAAGTATAAGAGGGGTCGGAAATGATCTCCTGATATCCTACCATGGAAGTGTTGAATACTATTTCATTGACTTTATCGCATTTGGCACCAAAGCCGTAGCCGGTATAGACGCTGCCGTCTTCCAGCACTATTTTTCTATCGTGTTTTCTGACCATACGAACCTCCCGTTTACCATTGTGAATTTACATATGCCAAAAACCGTATCTCCTGCAAAAGGAGTGCTTCTTCCTTTTGAAAGAAACGCTGCAGGGTCGATTTTGTAGGATTGATTAAGATTAAATGCCGTAAGATCGGCCGGCTGACCTTCTTCCAAAGGTGTGCCGATGTGAAAGCGGCGTGAAGGATTATCATGCATAAGCTGGAGCAATTTCTCCAGTGTCAAAATACCAGGTTTTACCAAATCAGTATAAAGCTTGGCGAAAGCGGTTTCCAGTCCGACAACCCCCATAAGGCTTCCGGCAAGTCCCTTGCTCTTCTCTTCGGCAGAGTGAGGTGCATGGTCGGTAGCAATCATATCGATGGTCCCGTCGAGGAGCCCTTTGATGAGTGCCTGCCGGTCTGCTTCACTGCGCAAAGGCGGATTCATTTTGAAGCGGCCGTCCTCTTGCAGATCCATGTCCGTAAGCAATAGGTAATGGGGTGCTGTTTCGCAAGTAATATCGAGTCCTTCAGCCTTTGCCTTGCGAATCAGGGCGACGCTTTCTTTGGTGGACACATGGCAGACGTGATAAGCGCAGCCGGTTTCACGGACAAGCTGAATATCCCGTTCAATCTGCCCCCATTCGCTTTGGCTGCAGATTCCCTTATGGCCATGCAGGCGGGCGTATTCACCATCGTGAATATAACCACCGTGCAGCAGGGTATTATCTTCGCAGTGGGCAGCGATGATCTTGTCCAGCTTTTTGGCAACCATCATTGCTTTTCGCATCATATCCGGAGATTGCACCCCGCGTCCATCATCCGAGAAAGCAACAACGTTTTGTGCGATTTCTTCCAGATCGGCAAGTTCCTCTCCTTGTTGACCGCGGGTAATGGTGCCGTAAGGATGGATGTGAATGCAGGCATCCCGACGAATTGCTGCCAATTCTTCTTCCAGATGCGCGGGGCAATCAGGTGTCGGCGAGAGATTTGGCATCGGGCAGACAGCGGTATATCCGCCGTGTGCGGCAGCCAAACTGCCGGTAGCGATGCTTTCTTTATAAAAAAAACCCGGCTCTCGAAGATGAACGTGTACATCTATCAAACCGGGAAAAATCACGTAACCACTGCAATCAATGGAAATACAATCGGGCATTTCAGGAAGTCTGCTGGAAATAGAAACAATGTTCCCATGATCGATGAGAACATCAGAATCGACCAGACGGCCCTGCTTTAAAATCTGCGCGTTCGAAAGGATATATTTCATATTGCCTCCTTAAAAATCTGCATCCTTGCTATGATAGCATTTACATATGGAACTGTCAAATGGTTTTTGTAAAATAATTGCTTTTTATATATTTCAATGAACGGAAAAAAAGTGAATCTGCAAAAAAGAATCTGCAGCCGCTGCATCCTGCAGTACGCGGCGGAAAACGGAAGCCGGCCTGCCCCATTGTTGTTGCAGATTGTTAAAGGCTGTAAAGTAAATACATACAGGTGCCGATAACGAAGTCAACATATCGTAAAGGGCATCCCAGTTATTCCCGTATTCGGCAGGGAAATGCAGTATGCGGGCGAGAAAAACATGCATTTGGGATGGGGAAGTAAAAAGCCGGCCATCCAACCAGAGTTCGTGGGTCATAATCATTCCTCTCCATAAAGCAATTCAAAGCTTTCGTAATGATCTTCCGTATAGTAAATCAAGCCGTCATCGGAAAAGACAATTCGCTTTGCGCCACGGGAATCCGCACCCAGCGTATCAATATCACATTCGGTGTAAGAACGATCCTCAGGCAAAAGGCTTTCATAATTTCCAAAATGATCTCCGCCAATGCAACAGCCTGGTGCATAAGGTTCTAAGGAACCTCCTTCCCAACCGAGCGCCCGTGCCTGCGATTTGGTAATAAAATTTCCGGGCAGCTTTCCATAGAGATAAAGATAGAGCGCTACATCTTCCTTGGAAGTATAGCTGCCTTCTTCCGGTAATTCGGATGCCGAGACTTCGGAAACAACCGAAATTTCAGCAGAATTTTCAGAATAGACAGGAGAGGAAGAGATTTCTTTGGAAACCGCACAACCGCTAAACAAACCTGTCAGCAATACGAAAAACAGCAGCAGGGCGACGCATTTTTTACGAAACATGAACACCTCAGAGCAGAATTTTAATTATTACATTTTATATATAGTATATATTTATTTTATTATAAAAAGTTTCATAAGGGAAGGCAAGAGGCTCCTGAACTTTATCCACATAAAAAAGCGCAGGTATCGGCTGCATAGGGAAACCAATAAAACCGCAGGCATGTGCATGGGGTTTGGGTGCAATGCCGCCGGAGTGATTGGCTGCCGCATTATTGACAGCCCACGGGAGCGGCTGATCGCAATCCTAACGAACAGTTTTGTTCCGTGCAATGGGCGCTTCCCACCATTTTTAGCAGGGAAAAATGGATTTTTGGTAAACAAAAAGCGGTTTGCTTGCGCAAACCGGCGGTACGCATTATAATGAAAGACGAAAAAAATACTCATTGGTGAGTGATACAAGAGAAGTGAGGCAGATATGACAAAGATTGATATTTTTTCCGGCTTTCTTGGTGCCGGTAAAACAACGTTGATTAAAAAACTGATTCAGGAAGTCTACCATGGGGAGAAACTGGTTCTGATAGAAAATGAATTCGGCGAAATCGGTGTGGATGGTATGTTTATGCAGGAGGCGGGGATTCAGGTAACCGAAATGAACTCGGGCTGTATCTGCTGCAGCCTGGTAGGGGATTTTGGCGAAGCAATGAAAAAGGTATTGGAGCAATTTGCTCCGGATCGTATTTTGGTAGAACCCTCGGGCGTCGGAAAGCTGAGTGATGTCATTCGGGCCGTGCAGGGGATTGATTCCGAAGAGATCTCTCTTAACAGTTTTACAACGGTAGTTGATGCAAAAAAATGCAAAATGTATATGAAAAATTTCGGCGAATTTTTCAATAATCAGGTAGAGCATGCCAATAGCATTATTTTAAGCCGTACAGATGGGCTTTCTGAGGAGAAAGTAGCTCAATGCATTGCTTTACTCCGAGAGCATAACGCGACAGCAACCATTATTTCCACGCCTTGGGATCAACTGAATGGAAAGCAAATTCTGGAAGCAATGGAGCATCGCAACACTTTGGAAGAGGAACTGGCTTTGCTTGCCCGTGAAGTGGAAGAAGAAAGTTGCCCCGTTTGCGGAGGCCATCACCATCATCATGATCATGAAGCATGTGAATGCGGCCATGAGCATCATCACGATCACGAAGCGTGCGAATGCGGCCATGAGCATCATCACGATCACGAAGCGTGCGAATGCGGCCATGAGCACCATCACGACCACGAAGCATGCGAGTGCGGCCATGAGCACCATCACGATCATCATCATGCGGACGAAGTATTTACCAGCTGGGGCACTGAAACAGCAAAAGTGTTTACTCAGGCAGAATTGGCACAAGCATTGGCAGCACTTGATGATGCAGAAGCGTATGGGGCAATTTTGAGAGCCAAAGGAGCTGTTGCTTCTGAAGGGGGACAGTGGCTGTATTTTGATTATGTTCCGGGAGAAACCAATATTCGGCCCGGTGCGGCAGCAGTGATTGGCCGCCTGTGCATCATTGGCGCACAGATTCATGAGCAAAAGCTGAAAGATTTGTTTGGCATGGTCTGAGGTGTTGCATGGAGATCCCAGTTTATTTATTTACCGGATTTTTGGAATCGGGAAAAACTCGCTTTATTCAGGAAACTCTGGAAGATGAAAACTTTAATGCAGGAGAAAATACGCTGCTGTTGGTTTGCGAAGAGGGCGAGGAAGATTATGATGTCTCCAAATTTGCGGATCAGGATCATATTCATATTGAATATATTGATGCAGTTGAACAACTGAATGCGGCTAAGCTGAGTGCTTTGGAACAAGAACTGGAATTGGACCGGGTTATGATTGAGCACAACGGCATGGTCATGGTAAAGGACCTGCTGGAGCGGCTGCCTCAAAATTGGGCGATTTATCAGGAAGTGATGTTTGCCGATGCGCAGACGTTTGTCAATTATAACACCAATATGCGAGGCTTGATGGTGGATAAACTACAGGGCTGTGAGTTGATTGTCTTTAATCGTTGTGATACGGATACGGATCAAATGCAGCTGCATAAGATTGTCCGGGCATCCAATCGACGTACCAATATCATTTACGAACAGAAAAATGGGGAAATTGAATACGATGAGATACAGGATCCGCTGCCATTTGATCTTAATGCGCCGGTGGTGGAGATCAAAGACGAGGATTATGCCGTCTGGTATCGGGATATTGTAGAAGATCTCACTAAATATTCCGGTAAAAAAGTGAGCTTTAAAGGTATAGTGGCTTTTAATCGCTCGCAGCCCAAGAATACCTTCTTTTTGGGGCGTCATGTGATGACCTGCTGTGTGGAAGATATTGAGTATATGCCGTTTTTGTGCAAATGGAGGGGCGCGGGTGAACTGCACATGCGCGATTGGATCACCATTACCGCAGCTGTGGAGATCCAGTTTAATAAACGGGATGGAAGTAAAATGCCGGTTTTGAAAGTACTCTCTGCTGTACCCGCCCAAAAGCCGGATCCGGAAGTGGCAACCTTTTATTGAGTATGTTTCCGATTTTCAGCGTCTGTCTGTAGGCAGACGCTTTTTTATTGCGGATAAAATGGCCTTTTGCCGGTACTGCCGTTCCGGTAACGGTGACCTGGAAAGTTGTTGCAACAGAAAAGCTCCTTGCACTTGGGCAAGATGTTGCAAGGTTTTTTGACTGAACAAACCTTGGCTGTGCACCTGAATTTTTCTCTTTTTCATGATATTCTCCTGTTTTAGCGTATGCTGCCTTCTGGAGGCATATGATGATAGAAAAAGGGAGGCATGCATGAAAACAGCCATTTATAGCAGAAAATCAGTATATAGTGACACAGGAGAATCGGTGGAAAATCAAGTGGCACTCTGCCGGGCTTATCTACAGGAGCACTTTGGCCAACTGGAAGCACAGGAAGCAGAAATATATGAAGATGAAGGTTTTTCCGCAAAAACGATGGATAGACCGCAACTGCAATGTATGTTGGCGCAAGTGCGCGCAGGCAATATCCGGCGCATTATCTGTTATCGATTAGATCGCATTAGCCGCAATGTGAGCGATTTTACGGCATTGTTGGAACAGTTGGAACGATTGGGCGTGGAAATTATCTGTATTCGGGAAAAATTCGACACCTCCACGCCCATGGGCAAGGCGATGTTGTATATTGCAAGTGTTTTTGCACAGTTGGAGCGGGAAACGATTTCAGAACGGGTGCGTGATAATATGCAGCTGATGGCACAGATGGGGCGTTGGTTAGGCGGGCAGGCACCCTATGGTTACCGTTCTGTTAAATACAGGCTGGAAGCAGGAGAGCAGCGGGGAAAATATGCCTGTTTTTTAATGCGCTATCCGGAAGAATGGGAAACGGCACGATTGATTTTTCGTATATTTATGCAATGCGGTAATTTATCGGAAACCGCAGAACGATTGCGGCAAAAGGGAAAATATTCGAGAACGGGTATTGCGTTTTCAACCGCAGCGCTGCGCTCCATTTTGAGTAATCCCGTTTACTGTCGGGCAGATGCACAGAGCTATCGTTATTTTTCTGAAAAAGATGCTACCGTCTGTTTTGAAGAAAATGCGGCAGCCAATCGGGGAATTCTGGCTTATAATAAGCGGGATTACCGCTGCAGCAGGGGGAAAAGGCAGAGGGAAAGCGCTTGGATTATAGCCGACAGCAAACACGAGCCGCTGCTTTCCGGAAAGGCATGGGTGCAGGTACAGGAATTGTTAGCAGCCCAATCGCGCAGCCAATATCGGAGAAACGCGGCTGCTCTGTGCAGTGGTAAGCTTTTTTGTGCAATCTGCGGAGAAGCGATGCTGCCTAAACGACGCAGTACCGGAGATGCATTTGACTATATCTGTGTGCGCAAGCTGAAGCATGGAGCGGCTGCCTGCTGCGGAAAAAATTTGCCGGGCACGTGGGCGGATGCACTTGTGATGCGGGAAATTGCCCGGAATTTACCCTGGGAACGATATGGCCTGCTGTTGGCAGCGGAATTGGAAACCAATACGGAAAAACGACTGGTGCACGACCGGCTTAAAAGTTGCCGCCAGAAGATGGAACGATTACTTCAGGGGTTGGAGCAGACGGCGCTTTCCCGGGAAGCTCAGCAGCAGCTGTATGTACGGCTGCAAAAATTGGATGCAGAGCGCCAGCGGTTAGAGAGAGAATTGCTAAGTGGAGAGGAGCAGGAAATACAGAGCGATCTTCTGGAGGCTGAAACGATGCCGGTTGAATTCAGGCGTCGGTTTGTACAGTATGCAGTGCGGAAAATGCAATGGGACGGCACTCAGCTGCAGATTTTTTTGCAATAGAGAAAATGGCGCTTTCCCTACACTCATTTCGATTATTACCATGTTTTTTGCGGGAGGTGCCTTTTTTGGAGGAACGTTTGCCGCTGCCTGTCTGCTGACGGGATTGATTCTGCTTTCGGTGGGATTGACTTTTGCCTGCTCAAAATTGCTTTCCAAAACATTGTTGAAAGGAGAAGCCTCTTCTTTTGTATTGGAAATGCCGGCATACCGGCGGCCACAAATTGGGAAAGTGATTGTGCGTTCGGTGCTGGATCGCACCTTGTTTGTACTGGGTCGAGCGGCTGCTGTAGCTGCACCGGCCGGACTGCTTTTGTGGCTGATGGCCAATATTTCCATTGGAGGCAGCTCGATTATGGTCTGGTGCGCACAATTCCTGCAACCGTTTGCAAATCTTTTGGGGTTGGACGGAGCAATTTTACTGGCCTTTATTCTGGGGCTGCCTGCCAATGAAATTGTCATCCCCATTGTGTTGATGCTGTATACAGGAGCGGGCACCATGATGGAACTTGGGGACCTTGCCGCAATGAAAACCCTGTTGATTGCCAATGGCTGGACGATTAAAACAGCTTTGTGTACATTGTTATTTATGCTGGTGCATTGGCCTTGTTCGACCACACTGATTACCATACGAAAAGAGACGGGTAGCTGGAAATGGATGTGGCTGGCAGCGACTTTGCCGGCTCTGGCAGGTGCACTGTTGTGCATGTTGGTTAATTTCGGTTTTTTCTTATTCGCATAGAAATATTGGAAGCCGGAGTACTGCACTCCGGCTCTTTGTGTTATAATTAAAAAAAACGAAAAAAGGACAGATCTATGGAGCGAAAAATCTATGTTGAGTACGGCGATGATGCATGTGCAATGACCATTCGTCTGCTGGAAGCAGCTAATATTGCGGAACGTATTCCTGCAGGAGCCCGAATTGCTCTTAAACCCAATCTGGTGTTGGATAGCCCGGCTTCCGAAGGGGCGACTACGCATCCGGAGATTACGGAAGGAGTTATACGATACTTACAGGCACATGGATTTGAGCATATTTGTATCATGGAAAGCTCATGGGTTGGTGCCGCAACAGGGAAGGCCTTTAAAATTTGTGGTTACGAGGCTTTGTGCAAAAAATATGCCATCCCTTTTTATGATTTAAAAAAAGCAGAATCGATACAGGTAGAAACGCCGATTGGGCCAATTGCTGTTTGCCGGCGTGCATTGGAAACAGATTATCTCATTAATTTGCCAGTGTTGAAAGGTCACTGCCAGACGGTGATGACTTGTGCCCTTAAAAATTGCAAGGGATGCATACCGGATCATGAGAAGAGGAGATTTCATGCATTGGGGCTGCATCGTCCGATAGCGGCTCTGGCTGCAGTATTAAGACCGGCGCTGACCATTGTCGACAGTATCTGCGGAGATTTGAATTTTGAAGAGGGCGGCAACCCAATCAGGACACAGCGCATCTTTATGGGAGAGGATCCCGTACAACTGGATGCCTACGGCTGCGCGCTGATGGGAGTACAGCCGGAGCAAGTGGAATATTTGGCTTATGCGCAAGCTTATGGGGCTGGCCGCATGGAGTATACCCAGGAAGATATTGTGATGCTGCATCGGCCGCAGGAAACTTCCAGAGAAAGTTACAATGGGAAGGCGGCATATCTTGGAAAATATGTGCAGCAGGAGCAGGCATGTTCTGCCTGCTATGGTTCGTTGATTCATGCGCTTTATCGCCTGGAACAACAAGGGCAACGAAAATTGCGTGAACTGCCGCCTATCTGTATCGGACAGGGTTGGCAGGGAAAACAGATTTCCGGGATTGGCATCGGAAAGTGCTGCGATGGTGCGCAAGTCCAGGTAAAAGGATGTCCGCCCAGTGCACAGGCGATTTTACAAACTTTACAGGCTTGGCAGAAAAAGGAATAAATGATTTTTATATACCAATGATAAAAGGAGTGTATTAACATGAAAATTGTATCTACAGATAAGGCACCTGCGGCGATCGGCCCTTATTCTCAGGCAATTGTGACTGGCGGTTATGTATTTACTTCCGGGCAGATCCCGATCGATCCAGCTACTGGCAACGTAAAAGAGGGCTGCATTGTTTGCCAGTCGGAACAGGTAATGGCAAATTTGAAGGAAGTATTGCAGGCGGCGGGAGCCGGATTTGAAACGGCAGTCAAGACCACATGCTTTTTGGCAGATATGGCCGATTTTGCGGAATTCAATGCTGTTTATGAGAAATACTTCGTCAACAAGCCGGCGCGTTCCTGTGTGGCGGTAAAGGATTTGCCGAAGGGTGTGAAGGTAGAAGTAGAAGTAATTGCGGAAATCAAGTAAATCAAATGATGAATTGGAAAAACCTGCTTTGGTATTGACTAAAGCAGGTTTTTTATTGATCGGAAAGGAGTTCTATGAAAAGAAAAGGAAAAATATATTAAGTAAAAATAAGAGTTTCGTGCGGGAAGAAAGGAATTTATATGAAGCGCAACGAGGGAAGTAATTATTATTCTTTGAATCGAAGGAGCGTGCCAACCGCTGAAAAAGTGGTGCAGGCAGCTTCTACTGCCGTCACACCGGAACAGGAATATGCGCAACTGAAGAGGCAGTATCCCCAGCAGGGAACCCTGAAGGCGCAAACTTATGCCGGGCAAAGGGGATTCCCCGTGCAGGATGTAAAAGTGGAAATAATAAAAAATTTTCCTTCGGGGAAATACCTGGTTGATACGCAATGGACGGACATTTCCGGATTGACGCAGCCTGTTTTGCTGCCTGCTCATCCAGCTGAGGAATCCAACCAGCCCGGAAATGATCATCCGTATACCACTTATGATGTGCTGTTTACGCATCCCGATTATACAACCATGCTGGTGCATAATGTGGCTATTTTTGAAGGGATTACTTCGATGCAGTCAATGGAAATGATACCAAGCGGAGCAGCACCCGACGGACGAAATATCATTGAGTACTATGTCCGTGAACCGGATCAATTAAATGGTCAACGGAGGTGAATACCATGCAGTATGGATATCCTGTGATCCCCGAAACCATTACGGTGCATTTGGGCGCACCGGATGAAAATGCGCGCAATATTGAAATTCCTTTTATAGATTACATTAAAAATGTCGCTTCCAGCGAGATTTATCCTACCTGGCCGGAAAATGCCATTCGGGCCAATATTTATGCGCAGGTCAGCTATGCATTGAATCGTATTTATACAGAATGGTATCGTTCCAGAGGCTATGATTTTGATATTACCAATTCTACTCAATATGATCAGGCGTTTGTAGAAGGAAGAGATATTTTTGAAAATATAGGGCGCATTGTAGATGATTTGTTTAACGATTATGTGCAGAGGCAGGGAAGCGTGGAACCTTATTTTACGCAGTACTGCAACGGGATCACTTCCACCTGCCCGGGGTTATCCCAATGGGGAACGGTTACCCTGGCTAATGAAGGATATCAACCCTATGAGATTTTGCAGCACTATTATGGGGAGGATATCAATATTGTTTTTAATGCACCGGTGCAGGATGTTCCGGAATCATATCCGGGCATTGCCCAGAAGTTGGGGATGCGCAGCAATGATATTCGGATTCTGCAGGGGCAACTGAACCGAATTCGCCAGAATTATCCTGCAATTCCGCAGATTTCGCAGGTCAATGGGGTTTTTGGCGCGGATACTGAGCGCGCAGTCAGAGCATTTCAGCGGATATTTCAACTGGAAGAAGATGGAATTGTGGGCAAAGCAACCTGGTATAGGATCAAGCAGATTTATAATGGTGTGAAAAAATTGAGTGAGCTGGATTCAGAGGGAATCAGGCCGGAAGAATTGGAACCGGTGGTATTGACGGATTTAATTCCCGGGACATACAGCAACGAGATGAAAACAGTGCAGTATTATCTGGCGGTGATAGGGTATTTCATCAGTGGATTGCCGGAAGTTGAAATAGATGGGTATTATGGGCCGGAAACAGAAGAGGCGATTCGCCAGTTTCAAAATTATTATGGCCTCCCGGTGACGGGGCGTATGGATCGGGAAACATGGAATCGTGTAGTACGTGTCTATAATGAAATCAATGCCTCCATACCGGATACCTATTATCAGGGTACAGGAATCCTGTTTCCCGGTTTTATGCAGCTGGGGATGGAGGGAGATGGCGTGAGAGAACTGCAGCGATATCTTATCAGAATAGCAGATGTTTATCCGGATATATCCGCAACACAGGAGACCGGTTATTTTGGGCAGTTGACTTTGGCGGCGGTCAACACCTTTCAACAGCATTTCGGGCTGCCGGTTACCGGAATTGTAGGGCCAGCGACCTGGGATGTTCTGGTGCGGGAATATAATCAGATATTATAGGGGAAGAAGCGGCATATATGTGCCGCTTTTTTGTGGGAAATGGTTGGATAAATAGAAAGGAATGTGCTATACTGAACTCCGTAAATATGAAATGACAAATATTGGAGAATATAGAATATGCAACAATTTGTGATACTAACGGATTCTTCCTGTGATTTGCCTGCGGAATTGGCGCAGCAACTGCAGCTGGAAGTAGTTCCGCTTTCGGTAACGGTGGAAGAGGACACTTATAAAAACTATCTGGATGGCAGAGAAATTTCTGCCAAGGCGTTTTATGACAAAATTCGGGAAGGAAAAAAAGTTTTCACTTCCGCAGTCAATATCAATACTTTTATAGAAACAATGGAGCCGCTGCTGCAACAGGGGAAAGATGTATTGTACTTGGGATTTTCTTCCGGGCTTAGCAGCACCTATAGTGCAGGAGCTGCTGCCGCACAGGAGTTGGCAGAAAAATATCCTCAGCGAAAGATTTATACTGTGGATTCTCTCTGTGCTTCCATGGGGCAGGGGTTGCTGCTTTATTGGATGGTACAGCAGAAAAATGCAGGAAAAACGATTGAAGAAGTAAGGGATTACGCTGAAGAGACCAAATGGAAAATCTGCCATTGGTTTACGGTAGAAGATTTGATGCAGCTGAAAAAGGGCGGCAGGGTTTCGGCGACGACAGCAATCGTGGGTACAGTGCTTAATATCAAGCCGGTTATGCATATGGATACGCTGGGAAAACTGGCGGCTGTGGGAAAAGTGCGTGGACGCAAGGCTTCAATCCGGGCATTATTTAAGAAAATGGAAGAGCGTGTTGTAATGCCGGAGGGGCAGATGATTTACATCAGCCATGGCGACTGTGAAGCGGAAGCACGTTTGCTGGAAGATATGATTCGGCAGCAATGGCCGGTAAAAGATGTGGTGCTCAACAATGTCGGACCGGTAATCGGCGCCCATACAGGGCCGGGTGTTATCGCGTTGTTTTTCCTGGGGGATGTTCGCTGAATACTGACTTGACACTGCTATGGTAATATGTTAAAATATAAAAAATATGTCTAGAAGGCATAAACAGCGCAGAAGCGCAGATCTCATTTTAAATTAGCAATTAAAGCAAGAAAATTCACATGGATATCAAGAAGATATCTACATCCGGCAAGGATGCAGATATCTTCTTTTTTTAATCGTTATTTTAGGAGGAAACAAATGAGTAACAACACAAAAAGATTGGTCTTGGCCGGTATGTTTTTGGCGCTTTGCCTGGTACTGCCCTTTTTAACCGGACAAATTCCGGAAATTGGCAGTGCACTTTCGCCTATGCATATTCCTGTATTAATTTGCGGGTTTGTTTGTGGATGGCAATATGGCGCGGCTGTTGGACTGATTGCACCTTTTCTGAGATATCTGCTGTTTAGCATGCCTCCACTTTTCCCGGTAGGTGTGGCAATGGCATTTGAAATGGCCGTTTATGGGCTGGTAGCAGGGCTTCTTTATAAGAAGTTGCCTAAAACAGTGCTGAATCTTTATCTTTCTCTGATTGCAGCCATGTTGTTGGGCAGGATTGTATGGGGATTGGTGCGTTTCGTGTTGGCAGGATTGGCCGGAACGAGCTTCTCGTTTGCTATGTTCTTAAGCGGAGCCTTTATTGAAGCCGTGCCCGGTATCATCTGCCATATTATACTGGTACCGCTTGTGGTATTGGCTTTGAAAAAAGCAAAGCTGATGGTCAATGACTGAGTATGCAAAAATAGTTCGAGCGCATGCGGAAAAGTATCCTGTGATGCAGCCGCAGGATGCGGTCAAGTTGGCTTATCAAAGTGAATTTGGCGGCGGGCATCTGATTACAGATGTGTCGGCCTGCGAAATTTATCTGCAGCAGGAGTATCAATCGATTGCGCAAAAAGAAGAGGCTCCGCTGATTGAAGAAATTGGCAGCGGCATGGTGCGCGTGCACTTGGAGGCATTGCAAAAGGCGGGCATTCTGCCTCAGCTGTTAGCGCAGGCATTTATTGCCAGTGCCAATGAAAAACGAGGGTCGGCGCAAAATTTCCAGAAAAAACTGGTGCAGCTTGGCAGTCTGGCTATGCAGGGAATTTTTGGTTTTGATGCAGAGGAGTTGAACCGGTATCTCGCCGAATATGCGGCACAGGGATACCCGGCGGTCAGGCACAGTGAGGAATATCGGCGGGCATACAAGCCTGCATATCGTGTGATGACAGCAAGTTATGCAAGGCTGCTGCCTTTGCTTGCGCGAATAGAAGCGCTTAGGCAGCAGAAGGAGCATGTGTTTGTAGCGATCGATGGAATGGCGGCTTCCGGTAAGACGACGCTTGCCGCTCAACTGGAACATTTCTATGGAGTCGATTGCGGAGTGATCCATATGGATGATTTCTTTTTGCCGTTGCCTCTGCGTACAAAGGAACGTTATGCAGAACCGGGCGGCAACATCCATTATGAGCGTTTTGGGCAGCAAATTATTGCGGCTATGGGAGAAAAATACTTTTCTTATGAACGCTATGATTGCGCAACTGGCACTTATAGCTCGATGCGGCAGGAAAATAAACCGATTATGGTGCTCGAAGGTTCTTACAGCCTGCATCCTTACTTTGGACATCCCTATGACCTTTGTGTTTTCTTGGAAATTTCTTCTCAAGAACAGAAAGCCCGTATTTTAAAGCGAAACGGTGCGGAATGGTATCGGGATTTTGAGAAAAAATGGATTCCCATGGAACAGGCATATGCACGAGCTTTCGCAATTCGGGAGCAATGTGACTTCCAGTGGAACAATGAAGTATAAAAAAGTGCATCGCTTTCGAGCGATGCACTTTTTAGTTGGCGAAAGATACCTTAACATATAAATTGTACAAGAATGCCGCAAAGAACAGAAATACTGTAGAGTATGCCCAAAATCGTGAAATTCTCTTTATGAGAAGCATTGGATTTAAAGAGCAGCAATAATGCCACACCGGAGTTGGCACACAGGCCGGCTAACAGGGAGGCGAAGGAAAGCGCACCCGAAAGATACAGCTGCGTCAATAAAACGGAAGAGGCGCAATTGGGAATGAGCCCCACCAACCCCGCAATCAATGGTTGTAAAGGAGAACCCTTGAGCAAAATAGAAGCAAAAGCATCCTGACCTATCCATTCCATGGCTAATCCGATCAGGAAAGTGAAAAGAAATAGGGGAATCAGGGTATGAATCGTATGATGCAGGGCAGCCGCAGGCAAAGAGTGATTTTCGTGGCAACCGCAGGAAACGCAAAAATGATCCATATCTCCTCCGTGCCGTTGTCTTCTGAAAAATAAGTCGATGATCAGCCCAGCTATGGTGCCAATCAAAAATTTACAGATCAGCAACTGCCAGATGACAGAAAAATCATTGCTTTGTCCAAGTAAAATTAATAGAGCTTCATCTGACGTAGAAAGAAAAACAGCGAGAAGCGTTCCCAAAGAAATCAGGCCGCCGGCATAGAGGTTGGCTGCTGCGACGGAAAAACCACATTGCGGGATCAAGCCGCATAAAGCACCGATGGGTGCTCCCCACCAGCGGGAGGAAGCCAGCCAGTGATTTATGCGGCTACCTGCTTTGTGTTCACAAAATTCCATCAGCAAAAAAGCCAGATATAAAAAGGGTAGCGCTTTTAAAGTATCCAGCAGCGCGTCCAGTAATAAATCCCATATCATCATAACATACTCCTAACTTATAGACAGAAAAAGCCCGGCGCAAGGGTACACCGGGCTATAAAAAGAAAACATCAGTGTTCAAATAATTCACTAACCAGTGTATTGACTAATTTTCCATCGGCCTTTCCTTTAACCTGAGGCATGAGGATTTTCATAATTTTTCCTTTATCGGAAGGAATGGGCTTTGAAATGCCCAGCTGAGCCAGAGCCTGAGCAATGATGGGGCGGAGTTCTTCGGCGCTCATCAGACGGGGCGCAAATTCCGAATAGAGAGCAATGCGCCCACGGCATTCGTCAATTACTTGCGTGCGGTCGGCAGGAGTGGTATCGATTGTTTCCTGGGCTTCCTTGATTTCTTTTAAAATAATTGCATTTTCTTCTTCGACGGTAAGTTCGGCACGCTTGTCGATCTGTTTGTTTTTTAAGGCGGATAACAACAGAGAAAGCGCATCTTTTCTGGCTTTATCGCCGTTTTTTAAAGCAGTCATCATTTCCTTGCGGATTAATTCGATTTTAGACATAACGATCCATCTCCTTTTTTCTTTTTTCTATTTTACGGCGGGAAATGCAATTCGTCAAACATCTGTATAAAAAATATATACAGGGTAAAATAGGGCAGGGAGCATCATTGTTTATTCATATTCTTATTGTATAATAGAAATAAACTGCGGCAGCAATGCCTATGCGAGAGAGGGAGAGAATATGGCATTTTCTACAAAACTACTGCGAATGCAACTGGAGCTTTTCAAACCGTTTGTCAACGGCTGTACGCTGGAAGTGGCACGCAGCGGACAGGATAAGCTGGGACAGTTAATGGCGAGAACACATCAGAGCGAAGTTGAATATGAAGAGGCGGTGTTTCCCTGTTTTTCCGGAGAGTGGATTCGCCCCAGGCAGCGCAGGCGGCGGGGCGTAATCCTGTATTTGCATGGAGGCGGTTACGTGGCCGGGGATATCAGTTATGCCAGAGGTTACGGAACCATTCTTTGTGCAAAAAACGGTATGGATGTGTTTTGCGCTGCATATCGCCTGGCACCGGAAGCGCCTTATCCGGCTGCTCTGGAGGATGCGCAGCAAGCCTATCAGTATTTGCTGGATAGCGGATATATGCCGCAGGAAATTTTATTTTGCGGTGAATCGGCCGGCGGTGGACTCATTTATGCACTGGCGTTGCAATTGCGCGATCAGGGGAAACCCTTACCTGCCTGCCTGATCGCGATTTCTCCCTGGGTGGATTTGACACTTTCCGGAAAATCTTACGAAGAGAACCGGCAGAGAGACCCCTCCTTGACCAAAGAGCGCCTGGCTTTTTTTGTACAGCAGTATCTGCGGGAAGGAGAAACGGCAGAAAACCCGCTGGTGTCCCCACTGTTTGCGGATTTAGTGGGAATGCCTCCGTCTTTGATTTTTGTGGGAAGCGATGAGATTTTATTGGACGATGCCCGTCGGCTTGCACGTAAATTATCAGAAGCAGGCTGCCGTGTACAACTGCAGGTCAGAGAAGATATGTGGCATGCATACCTTTTGTATGGAGTGCGGGAGGCCAGGCAGGATGATGAACAAATACAGGCTTTTATAGAGGAAGTGTTATAATGGAACAACAGAAACTGCGCTGGATGCGGTTGGATAATGCCGCCAAAATATATCCTGCTGCGCGTCGCAGAAACTGGAATAATATGTTTCGCGTCTCGGCTACCCTACAGGAAACGGTAGAGCCGGCCATTCTGCAATGCGCATTGGAGGTAACAGTCAAGCGTTTTCCATCCATTGCCGTGCGTTTGCGAAAGGGAGTTTTTTGGTATTATCTGGAAGAAATTCCGCATGCGCCACAGGTTCGGCCGGATACTTTCTGCCCTTTGGCACGTATCAAATTTGCAGATATCCGCAAGTGCGCTTTTCGTGTACTGTATTATGAAAATCGGATTGCAGTGGAGATTTATCATGCCCTGACAGATGGAACTGGCGGGTTGATTTTTTTAAAAACATTACTGGCAGAATATCTGCAGCAACGTTATGGTGTGCAGATTCCGGCAGAAAAAGGGGTATTGGATCGCAAAGAGCCGCCGCAGGAAGAAGAATTGGAAGACAGTTTTCTAAAATATAGTGGAGCGGTGAGCGCAAGCCGCAAGGAAGCATCGGCATATCATATCGACGGCAGTAAAGAATTAGATGGATATCTGCATATTACAACCGGAATGCTGGAGGTAACAGAGGTGTTGCAGATGGCAAAAAGCTATGGTGCCAGTGTAACGGAATTTTTGACATCGGTGCTGATTATGGCGATTCTGGAAATTCAAAAACGGGAAAAGCCGCGGCGGGCAAGCCGGCGCGCAGTAAAAATATTAGTGCCTGTAAATCTGCGCAAACTATTTGGGAGCAAGACGCTGCGCAATTTTGCACTGTTTGCAACGCCGGGTGTCGATCCAAAGTTGGGAGAGTATTCTTTTGAGGAAGTTTTGAAAACCGTGCATCATCAGATGGGTTTTGAGATCACCAGTAAAAAGATGAGCTCACGTATTTCAACCAATGTCCGGACGGAGCAGGCAATGCTGCTTAAAATCATGCCGCTGTTTGTAAAAAATGCAGCGATGAAACTGGTATATAATATGGTGGGAGAATCCAAGGCCTGCCTTTCCTGCTCAAATCTGGGAGTAGTGCAGATTCCGGAAGCGATGAAGCCATATATCCGGCGCTTTGATTTTGTGTTGGGCGCGCAAGCGCAGCAGCATCATAATTGCGGAATCCTTTCCTATGAGCAGACGCTGTATATTAATTTCACACGCAATATCAGGGAACCTAAGCTGGAAAGAGCATTTTTTACTTATTTGCGTCGGATGGGATGCCATATCAAAGTGGAAAGTAATCAGAGGTAGAAAGGAGAAAAAGATGTCTTATTGTGTGCATTGCGGAGTTGAACTGGCAGAAAGCGAAGCCCGCTGCCCTTTATGTAATACAAAAGTGGTAGATCCGGCTGCACCACAGCAGGGCAATGGAAAAACGCCGTATCCGCCTTATGAAGCAATCTCGCCTGAGCGGGTAAGCAAAAAAAGCGTCCTGATGGTGTTAACGTTGATTTTTTTGGTGCCTATATGTCTGGTGATTGTCTGTGATACCAGTATCAATGGGCGGATAAGCTGGTCTGGATTTGTGATTGGCGGCCTTTTAGTTTTATATGTGGCTCTATTTGTGCCGATTTTGTTGGCTGGGCGTTGGCTGAAGAACCTTTCGATTCTCTGTATATCGGCAAATGCAGCGGCAATCTTATGTTATTTATTTTATATTGAACGAGTAACGGGCGGGGTATGGTTTGCCATCTTTGCGGTACCGGTTGTAGTATTAGCTGCGTTTTCGATTGTCATTGCGATTCTGCTGCGCAAATATGCGGGCATGACGCGATTAATGATATTTGCTGTGGTTTTAGCTGAGTTGGGGGTATTTTGCCTGGTGTTGGAACTGATGCTCAATCGTGCCTTTGGGCTGCGGGATCATTTGGCGTGGTCGGCCTATCCATTGGTGACTTGCCTGATTTTGGGAGCCATTGTAGCGGTGATCGACCGAACACCGGCACTGAAAGAACAAATGGGGAGGAAATTTTTTATATGACAGAGTCCGATATGACAGTGCGACTGTTGGAATTACGGGAAATAACGCCGGCATTGTTTGATTCGTTTGAACGTTATCAGGAAGTTAAGCGCTGTTGGCGCAAGGAAGAAGGCCGTTGGTTGCTCAAAGATATTGCATTTATTGAACAATGGGATGCACAGGATTATCAGAAACTCTGCAAGGAATTGCAGGAAATTATACGGCAGGGCGGAGCGGTATGGGGAGCCTTCTGCAAGCAGGAGTTAGTGGGCTTTGCCGCAGTCGGGCGGGCATGCTTTGGATCTGCACGGCAATATGTGCAGTTGGCAGAACTGAATATAAGCTTACCTTACCGCGGGAAAGGGATTGGCCGCAAATTATTTGGCAAAGCTGCGCAATCTGCGCGTCAATTTGGCGCACAGAAACTATATATTTCTGCTCATTCCTGTGAAGAAACACAATTGTTTTATAAAAAAATGCATTGCATGGAAGCAGAAGAATATAATGCAGA
>QANA01000048.1 GCA_003149735.1 Clostridiales bacterium
CTCACTAACACGGATACCCGTGGCGCAGAGGGTTTCCAGCAGGAGCAGCAGCCGTATGTCGCCCCGCGCCTGCGCAGTGTCCAGCAGCCGCTGGTATTCAGCGCGGGTCAGCTCCCGCTCTGATTTGCGGAACATCTGCCGCTGGAGCTTGAGGTACCGCACCTTGCAGTCCTCCCGTCCCATGCAGACGAGCAGCTTGTTCACCGCAGCCAGCATGGCATTGACGCTGACGGGGCGGTAGCCCTGCTCCAGCAGCTGTGCCTTCCACTCCGCAGTCAGTTCCTTCGTCACTGTGCGGCCATCCAGCCATGCGGTAAATTTCTTTGCTGCGCGGAGATACGCCTCAATGGTGGACGGCTCCCGCTCCTCCTGCCGCAGATATTTTGCAAACCGCGTCAATTCTCTTTCCGTGATCTCCGATCTCTTTCGCATAGCCATAGCCTCCCAGTTGTTTTTGAGTATTGTAGCAGGCGGGGACGGGGATGGCAAAATATGGGATGCCCCAAAATCAACAGCCCGTGGCTTTATACGAAAGCCTCGGGCTGTTGGTTTAATTCTTTTCTCCTCCTCTACGCGCTGGGCAGGCTGTTGATATAGGCGGCCAGCCGGATCACGAATCGTATGGCCGACAGGTCCGCCACCCGAGGGAACAGATCGGCGAATAAGAGCGTACCGCCGCGGGACGCCTCCTCGGCCGTGCGGCGCACGGCGCTGCGGACCGCGGAAATGGAGACGCAGTAGAGCTGTGCGGCGGGTTGCAGCACTAACGGAGCAAAAAAGAGCCCGCGCAGCGGCTGGTCCGCTACCAGCGCGACGGCGTAGGCCGTGTAGAAAAACTGGGTATGGTCCGCGCTTACGCCAAGATCTCGGAGCAGCGCATACACATTCACATGAAGACTTTCAAAATCGCGGTGCATAGCAGTGATGATCCCCCCTTTTGCGGCGCGGAGCATGGCCCCACAGTCTCTCTTTTTTTCTATTTGGCCAGTGGCGCAATATGTCACAAGAAGTAAAAATATGGAATTTCCAAAAGCAAAATTTTACCAATTATGCATAAATAATTAGATAATTTTCATGATTTTTTGTTGACTTTTGCCATTCCGCTTGTATAATGTCAGCGAAGGAGGAGTCCCAGCGCCAACCTGGATGAGAAGAAATATAGCAAAGCGCGGTGCCGGTTTTCAACAGAAATAAAGGAGATGTCTTTGTGGGTTTGGGGAACACAAAAATTCGGGAATTGTATGAAACGGAATATCCAACGCTGTTTCGGATTGCCTGCGCGTCCGGCTTGGGAAGGAGCTTTGCAGATGACATGGTACAGGAGTCGTTCCAGGCCCTATTGGAGCGGCGAGATGATCCGAAGGTGGCAGAACACGAAAATCTGCAGGGCTGGCTGGTGATCACGCTGCGAAACAAGATCGCAACGGAACTGCAGCGGAAGTGGCGTCATGTGGAGCAGCCGCTGACGGAAATATCCGCTATCACCGAGACCAGCTGCGAGCCATCCTTTCGCGACTCACTGCCGCGCCAGCTGACGGCAGATGAGAAAGACCTGCTCTGCATGTACTATGAGCTGCAGCTGAGCCACCGTGAAATCGGGCGGCTCTTGGGTATTTCGGAAGCGGCCAGCCGTATGCGTCTGATCCGCGCCAGAGACAGCTATGAGAAGTGGAAAAAGCTCGAGGAAAAAACAGAGAAAAAATTGTTGCATCGCGTGCAGCTGCACAAATATAGAGACGAGGAGGTGTTGGAATGTCCGAAGCGGAAAGAGTACCCCGGGGCGGCAGGCCGGGCGCTCTAAAGCAAACTAAGGGGCATCAGGAGGAAACCATCCGTGATCACTGGGCGGAACTCGTGCTGGGAGCTGGAGATTCTGATGATATGCCGTCAGAGCTGACGGACATCGCGGAGGCCCTGCAAAAGCATGATCCGGAGATGACGGTAACCAATACGCAGGTACAGGAAAGCTGGCGGCGCTTTTGTACAAAGAACCCGCAGCTTTTGGAGCCTGACGAGACTACCGCACCTGCCGCTGCGGAAAGCAGTCAACTTCCTGCAAAGCCTTCCCGGAAACCGTTCAAACGACTGCTGATTTTGGCAGCCGCGCTGGCGTTGCTACTGTCGCTGTTCACGGTACAGGCGTCCGGCTTTGATCTGTTCCGGACATTGGCGGAATGGACTGCGTCCGTTCTCCGCATCGGAAACGATGCCCCCGCGCAGATCACAATGGGGGAAAACGATCTGGCGGAGGGAGAGGTCCGGACCTACGAGACGCCGGAGGACATGCTGGCCGATCTGCATATCAGGGGGGATGTGCTGCCGGCCTGGATACCGGAACGCTTCTCGCTGGAACAGTGCGAAGCGAAACGAGATAAGATGGGCTTTGAGTTTTATCTTATTTATAGTTCTGATAATAGCAGTCATCTGACGTTGAAGTGTTGGAGTAGTCTCGATGATTTTGCGCCACTAATGGAAAAGAGCAGGCAGAATGTACTGCGGCTCCGAGTGGATGACATAGAGCATTACCTGTTCTACGATGAAGAATCGGAGATAGAAAAGGCTGTTTGGATCAACGGTGATTTTGAGTGCCGGATCGCAGGGGCAGTAACGCAGGAAGAAATGGAACACATCATAGATTCAGTTTATGGGGGGTAAATGTCATGAAACACAAACGTAAAGGTTTGATTGCGTCCGTTTTGACTTTTTTTATGTTAGGGGGAATGATCGCGGTAGCCTACGCCGCCACAGATGCCAGTGCGCATCTAGACGCGTATCGGGCTGGCTGTACAGCGCTAAGCGGATCGATGGTCGCAGTGACGGTCGATGTTGATGGAACCGGCCTTATGGATGATATCGGGGCCGTAAATATTCACGTGTACCGGTCTACGGACAACAAGCATTTCTATCATCTGCGCACCTTCAGTTATGAGGATTTCCCTGCGATGATGACGCACAATGCGTATTACTACTACGATACGCCCATCACGTTCCAGGGCGTCGCAGGCTGCTACTACTACGCCAATGTGGATGTCTACGCCGCCAAGGACGGCTCGTCCAGTACGCGGACCTATATGACGAATGTAGTCCAGGCCGCAAACTGAACCGAGTTGTTCAAAACTTTACAAGGGCAGGTATGATGGTGCTACCATGCCTGCCCTTGGCATTTCCGGCTGCACACATGTGTTGAAAATATGCGTCACAGCGAGGATAGCTTTAATTCATACTATCGCTCAGGAATTCCTCATTATACTTCTGTTAGGTAATTCAATCTATGATTCTTTCATCGTGCCCTTTTTACCACACCACCACGTTTCGGTGTGCTATTTTTTGCAGTAAAGTAGACGGCCCCGGCATCGTTTTTGCACAAAACTTCTTTCTCAACGGGATGGGGCTGACACCCAGCTTTCTAAATTGTGCCAACACCGCTTCGGCATCATAGCCTTCTTTTCGCAGCTTTTCTTCCCCTTTCTCCAGCGATTTTATTCGCGTCATCAGCATGGCCAAGCGCATCATACCTTCCAGTAATCCAGTGTCCGCCTCTCTGCAGATCAATTCGTTAAGTGCGTCCGGCTGCATAAATCGATCATCTGGAAATGCCCGTCTGAAACACCGCGTAATATACTTCTCACTTTCTTTGATATAATACATTAAAAGGCTCTCAATGTCGGTTGTTCCCAGCTTTTTCTCTATTTTTGAGACTCTTTCCCGCAGTTCATGTATTTCAAATCGCAGGATACCTTTCGGCAGCTTTTCTTCATCCAACTGCAAGCCATTTTCCACGATTTGGTAGGTCTTATCATAAACTACCAGTTCGCGCGACTCGTGCTTAAACGTTATGTGGTGTTTGTTATACCTGTTGGCAGCTTTCCTATCAGAACCTTTATAATAGTATCTCTCATACTTTGGCGGTGTCGGCAGTTTGCGCATCACTCGCAGTAGCTCCTTAAACAGCTTAGATGTGTCGCACCGAATATTCACGCATAGATCCACTCGTGAAAGCTGGTAGGCATTTAATGCACAGGGCAGGCCGGAATCTTTCAACAGCATTGTAAATTTCTCACTCATCGTCCTAATACTCTCCTCATCAGGCGGCAAAATGCCCAAGTAGGACGAACTTGGATCAATCAGTTTTCGGGGATTCACCGCGATCCGCAGATAGCACGTTGAAACCTGCTTATGTACATTCTTTTCTAAATTGATTCTCAGCCCCTCTCGCCAAAACCATTTGCAGCGATAGCGCTCTCCCTCGCCTTGCCAGCCCCTATCACTGTACATTTCCCCTTTGGGGCATTTCTGATATATGCTGTCACGTATCCTTTTGTATTCCTTGTTCGATAGTTTCTTCACGATTTCAAGCGTATGAATCGAAAATCCATCCGGTTCCAACTGAAAACTTCCTGCGCCCAGCTTTTTCATCATCTTGCTCCTTTCAAAAAAAGTATTTCTTTCTTCTCTTCAACGTCCTTCATTTGCTGTTTTAAGAGATTTTTCTTTTAGTTTTTCTTTATATCAATAGGCATTTGCAAAAAAAGAACGGCACCAAATAATTTCACTTGGTGCCGCCTTTCTCCGGTTCTCTTATTTTCTTCTCGATTTCAAGCCGCATTTTCCTGAACTCCGCCTCGGTTATCGTCCCCTTCTCCAAGAGCAGCTGATTAAACCACATCAGCATTCCCCAGCGGTAGGCATTGTCTCGCGTCTGTGTCCGGTCTGTCATTGTCCGACCTCCTCATTTGCATGTACCCTACACCACCTCGCAATTCGATGTGTATATTTTTGTCTTTGAATTCTTCAAAAAATAAATGCCCACTGCGGTAATCTTCTCCGCAGTGGGCATTCTTTATTCAGTTTTCTGTGCAATCAGCGCGGTCAGCTCCAGCAGAATATTCCACGCCCCTTTTGGCAGCCATGACAGCTTTTCAACAGACAATACCAGCGTTGCACAGAGTCTGCTTTCCCCGTCAACCGGCAAGCGAACATTTTTACTCTTGCCTACCAGATAGTCCGGCTGTTGTTCCCTTACCGTCTTGATGACCGCGAGCCAGTCACATTCAATCGGTATAAGCATCGCCGCGACCTCAGTCAGCACGTCCTCACGTATTTGCAGTGTTGGTACACGATAACGATGCCCGTCCTTTCCTGTTACTTGAAATCCCCGTACATAGCCCCAAATGTCAGTGCCATCCACTTTTTTCATTGGGAATTCTCCTTTGACCGGAACAGCCATAAAGTGCTTACAATTCTCTGGTGCAACCATCGCAGCTACCAGCTTTTCCAGTAGATCCTGGCTGTCTGTCTCATAGTTCAGAACGTGCTTTGAATCGTCCACTGGCAAATCATCTACGGGCGCTGGGTATACATCTGGCAGAAGGACGTGCAGCCATCCGTTCAGCGTGGCCTGGCCCTCATCCGCCTTCCAAAATCCCAGCATGTTCATATATGACATCAGTTCCCCAAGAACAACGATCTGCATCTCCAGCCACAATCTCTGTAGACCCCGATATTTTTCTGTTCCACGCCTGCTATTGTGCATATCGATCCTCTGACTGGCTACTTTCAGGTGTTCCAAAAGTAAACCTCTTTCCCGTTCCTTTTTATTGGTTACTTCCTGTTTTTCTCCTTCCGTCTCCGACAGCCCACATGTATATATCCGTCTCAAAAAGCCATCGATCAATAACCGCACCGCCGCAAAATCCCAAGCATCACCACACCATGACCGCGCCAAAATCTTTCCCTCTATCCGTATCGGCATTTCCAACTCACACTTATTACCCAGTTGGATGATCGTGACCCACCGGTTTCTGCGCACAAAATTTTCAACATCAAAAGCTCTGAAGAAGGCTGTATTGATTCCGACAGCAGTGTCCCGATACTGCGCCGCTAAAGGTTCATCAAAGTATTTCTCATTGTTTTCCTTATCCCGCTCACCCTTACAGACCTGTGCATATGCACAGTCGATGATCTGCCTTTCATTACCGACCGACGGCAAATACGCCGGCAGATGGCTTTCCACAGATCCTGCTGCAGCACCAGCTGCAAGCAGTTCTTCTGTGTCAAGGAAAAGTGATGCCATGACCTGGCGAAGTGCGTTTCCTGCCCCATCCGCCCGTGAGCACACGATGCGCGGGGCGGTTTCATAGGGCACGGGTTCACCATATGTAAAAAGCTCCCACTCACTGCACAGTCGAAAAATATACCCCGAAAGGCTTGCACTGACAACCTGTAAGATCGTCCTGCGGCCATCTACATCCGATCCACAGCTATTCAGCATCTGCAGCAGTGCTGCGCAGGCATGATGCTGCGCTTCCTTCGATTGCTGCTCAATAGGTACTCCCATATCACACCGATCCGAAAGATATTCTATCCCCGCTTCAAAGTTCCGCTTCCGGAAAGTAAAGTTGTCCTTACCTGGGATTTTAGCTTCGAGCTCGCGTATACGCGCGATGGCCTTGTGTGGGTTCTGATAGTATTCACTTTGAACTGTATTGATTTTCTTCCCACGCCAGATGCCAGCATCGTGATACAGCAGCGCGACCTCTCCGTTATCATACTGATACTCCCACGCAGTAATCTTTCTCTTTTTACCGTCGTTCACTGCAATAGCCTCCTCGATTCAATATATATTCTATTGTTCCTCATCTTTTTAAAATGCAATACTGTAAAAAGAACTTTTCATATTAAATGTATCAGAAGAGGCGAAATAAGCCAGCATTTTCTATCATATTTTTATAAAATTGCAAAAACACAATAACATGATAATATAAATTTTTCAAGTGTACTTCCTGTTTTGCAATTGATTTCTTCTGTATACTTTGATACAATATAGAACATGATACGACGAACTTTTCAGAAAGGGGCCATTATGGATATACATTCTGTCAGGCAGCAGCTGCGTACAAAGAGCATATATGACATTCCCCTACGGGTGACGTACTACGCCCGCGTGTCCTCCGAGTCTGACGAACAGCTGAACTCGCTGGGCAATCAGATCCAATACTATGAGGATTTTATCCGACGGAATACCGCGTGGACATTTGTACCCGGTTATATTGACGAGGGCTTGTCCGGCATCTCTACCAAGCACCGCGAGAACTTCAACCGCATGGTCGAGGATGCAGCGGAGGACAAATTTGATCTGATCATCACCAAGGAGATTTCCCGTTTTGCCCGTAACACGCTGGACTCCATCCAATTCACGCGGCAGCTCCTTAGCTACGGCGTGGGCGTGTTCTTCCAGAACGACAATATCAACACCTTCGATGAGGACTC
>QANA01000035.1 GCA_003149735.1 Clostridiales bacterium
TTGATCATCGGAATCTCATCGCCCGGGAAGTCATACTCGGAAAGCAGATCTCTTACTTCCATCTCTACCAGCTCAAGCAGCTCTTCGTCGTCTACCATATCTACCTTGTTCAGGAATACGATCAGGTATTTTACGCCTACCTGTCTTGCCAGCAGAATGTGCTCTCTCGTCTGCGGCATCGGACCGTCTGCTGCAGATACAACCAGAATTGCTCCGTCCATCTGCGCTGCGCCCGTGATCATGTTCTTTACATAGTCTGCGTGTCCGGGGCAGTCTACATGTGCGTAGTGTCTGTTCTCCGTCTCGTATTCTACGTGTGCTGTATGAATTGTGATACCTCTTGCCGTCTCTTCTGCAGTACCGATATCTTCAAATTTCTTGCCTTCGGTTGTCCCGTTCAGCGCTGCCAGCGTCATGGTGATCGCTGCCGTCAGCGTCGTCTTGCCGTGGTCTACGTGGCCAATCGTGCCTACGTTTACATGCGGCTTCGTTCTGCTAAATACTTGCTTTGCCATTTGTTCTTTACTCCTTTATTGGAACTACTCCATAGAAACAGAAATTATTCTTTGCTTACGCTTTTTTTCCGACTACTTTCTCCGCAATATTGTTCGGCACGCGCTCATACTGTGCAAACTGCATAGTGTAAGTGCCTCTGCCCTGCGTCTTCGAGCGCAGGTCGGTTGCATAACCAAACATTTCAGAGAGGGGAACCATTGCATGGATTACCTGTGCACCGGCTCTCATTTCAGAACCTTCGATGCGGCCTCTGCGGGCATTAATATTACCCAAAACATCGCCGAAATATTCGTCCGGAACGTTGACTTCCACTTTCATGATCGGTTCCAGCAATACGCATGCTGCCTTGGAAAGTGCATCCTTCAGCGCCATGGAACCGGCAATCTTGAATGCCATTTCAGAGGAGTCGACTTCGTGATAAGAACCGTCATACAGCGTAGCCTTGAAGTCCAGTACTTCATAGCCGCCGATAATGCCGCTCTTGCTAGCTTCCTGAATACCAGCATCAATTGCGGGAATATATTCTTTGGGGATTACACCACCCACGATTGCATTGACAAACTGATAGCCGCTGCCCGGTTCGAGGGGTTCCACGCGAATTTTGCAGTGACCAAACTGACCACGACCACCGGACTGGCGGACATATCTGCCCTCTGCCTCCACTGCCTTGGTCATAGCTTCTCTGTAGGCAACCTGCGGCTTACCGACGTTGGCTTCTACTTTGAATTCTCTCAGCAGACGGTCAACCATGATCTCCAGATGCAGCTCGCCCATACCAGCAATAATCGTCTGGCCGGTTTCTTCATCGGTATAAGTCTTAAAGGTGGGGTCTTCTTCAGCCAATTTCACCAAAGCAAGGCTCATCTTATCTCTGCCTGCCTTCGTTTTGGGCTCGATTGCCACACGGATAACAGGCTCCGGGAATTCCATATCTTCCAGCTCGATAGGAGCTTTTTCATCGCAAAGGCTGTCGCCGGTAGCAACGTCTTTCATACCTACAATAGCAGCGATGTCGCCCGTATGTACGCTTTCGATTTCGTTACGACGGTCTGCCTGCATTCTAACGATACGACCTACACGGTCTCTCTTACCCTTGGAAGCGTTATAAACATAAGAACCGGCTTTCAATTCACCAGAGTATACTCTGATAAACGCCAATTTGCCGACGAAGGGGTCCGTCATAATCTTGAATGCCAAAGCAGAGAAAGGCTCGCTATCATCTGCTTTACGGATTTCAGCTTCTTTTGTTGTGGGCTCTACACCTTCCACCGGCTTAATATCCAGCGGAGAAGGCAGCAAATCCACCACGTAATCCAGCATAAGCTGTACGCCCTTATTTCTGTAGGAAGAACCGCAGCAAACAGGGACAATCTCGCCTGCGATGGTGCGCTTTCTCAAAGCGGCAATGATTTCTTCTTTAGAGAGTTCTTCACCCTCAAAATATTTCTCCATCAAAGCTTCATCTGCTTCCGCAGCTGCTTCAATGAGTTTTGCACGATATTCTTCTGCCTGCTCCATCATATCAGCAGGAATATCCACTACGTCAAATTTCGCGCCTGTTTCATCCCCTGTATCATAAAGGACAGCATTCATATTCAGCAAGTCCACCATGCCCAGGAAGTCAGCTTCTTTGCCGATAGGCAGCTGCAACAGTACGGGATTTGCCTTGAGGCGCTCTTCAATCATGTGCACCACGTTGAAGAAATCTGCACCGGTAATGTCCATCTTATTGACATAAGCCAAACGCGGTACACCAAATTTTTCAGCCTGACGCCATACCGTCTCGGACTGGGGTTCTACACCGCCCTTTGCGCAGAAAACTGCAACAGCTCCGTCCAGGACGCGCAAAGAACGCTCGACTTCTACTGTGAAGTCAACGTGTCCGGGAGTATCAATAATGTTCAGCTGATGGCCGCGCCAATGCGCCGTAACAGCTGCAGACATAATGGTAATGCCTCTTTCTCTCTCCTGATCCATAAAGTCAGTTGTCGAAGCACCATCGTGGGTCTCACCCATCTTATAGTTCTCACCGGTATAGTAAAGAATTCTCTCGGTTGTTGTCGTCTTGCCAGCATCGATATGGGCCATAATGCCGATATTTCTGACAAGATTTAAAGGGAGTCTCCCTTCCACTTGTGTTTCTCCTTTCAAAACAAGTATCAGAGCAATTAAATCTCTGTTGCCCTTACGCATTTTACGCGCGCAAAGATCTCGCGCGCGTAAATTGTGTAAGTCTGGTTAAAATTATTGCATTTAAAAAGCTTAGAAACGGAAATGAGCAAAGGCCTTATTCGCTTCAGCAGCTCTATGCATTTCTTCTTTTCTGCGCACGCTTGCGCCTGTATTATTGGCTGCATCCATGATTTCTCCGGCTACGCGCTCGCTCATGGTTCTTTCACCACGGGCTCTGGAGAAATTGGTCATCCAACGCAACGCAAGAGTCTGTCTTCTTTCGGGGCGCACTTCCATGGGAACTTGATAAGTCGCTCCTCCGACTCTTCTCGCCTTAACTTCCAATGCAGGCATGATGTTCTCCATAGCAGCTTCAAATACTTCCATGGGATCTTTGCCTGTTTTCTCTCCGATCATCTCAAATGCATCATAGCAAATACGCTGCGCAGTGCCGCGCTTGCCATCCAGCATGATCTGGTTGATGAGTTTTGTTACAACTGTGCTTTTATAGATAGGATCCGGCGTAACAATACGCTTCGGTGTTCCACCACGTCTGGACATGTTTTACCTCCGTAATTTTAACTGTAAAAATAAATTGGCTCAACCTGAAACTATCGACCTTATTTGCTCTTCTTGGCTTTCTTGGTACCATAACGAGATCTGCCCTGCATTCTGCCGTTTACGCCGGCTGCATCCAGAGCGCCTCTGATAATATGGTAACGAACACCAGGAAGATCCTTAACTCTGCCGCCTCTGATCAATACGACGGAGTGCTCCTGCAGGTTGTGACCAATACCCGGGATATAAACAGTACCTTCCATGCCATTTACAAGACGGACTCTCGCAATTTTTCTAAGAGCAGAGTTCGGCTTCTTGGGGGTCATTGTACGAACTGCAGTGCAAACCCCTCTTTTCTGCGGGCATTCCTGAAGAATCGGTGTCTTGGATTTATATTCAACAGTTGTTCTTCCTTTTTTTACAAGCTGGTTAATGGTAGGCATACCTTAACTCTGTACCTCCTTGCGTGATTATGCAAAAATAATTTTAATGTATATATGAGATTCCCACGCAACCCTTGGGGAATGAATACACAAAGCTCCTTTGCTGTACATAAAACAACAGCACATAGCAGGATATATTCTATCATCTGCCAAGATGCCATGTCAACAAAAAATTTACAATCCTGCGGGCATTTCCGAACTTTTATTCGATTTGCCCGCAAGTTGCTTTCTTCTTACTGATCGCCCGGCTGCCGGGGATCGCTGCTGAAAAATCTGAAATGTTCTCTGGGTTTCTTTCTGGAAATCAACATTCTTGTCTTATCCTGTTCATCACGATAGACGAACCAACCGAGTTCTTCCATTTCCCGCATTTCCGGAATATCAAAGACCCGAAAATACATTTCATTACTATATTTTTTAATCAATTTTTTCGAGATCCAACCACCTGCCGCATAAACCAATGCCATGATAAACAGGAAAATAACCATGGGGATATATTCCGGGGAATACCGGATTACTTCCAAAGGCGACAGCGCCAGTACAACCAGCAGACCGATTACAAATCCGATCATCACAGAGTAGAATTTGAAATTTTCTGCCCAATTATATCTTCTTCGGCACTCTTTGCAGATGGCAATCGGAAAAGGAATCAGGCTGCCCACATCTTCGCGCTGCAGTTTGCCCAACCCGAAAATCATTCCTTTTTCATACGGCGGTTCGGGATGTGCCATATCAATCACTGCATAGGCAGCTTTGGGATTCCCGGGCCTTTTTTTACAGAACAAACAGGTGTCTGATTCATGGAAAGCATCCGCATCCCACGGCAGATTGCTCTGCGTGACCTGCCAGATCTCATTTGTTTTGACCTTTTCAAATTCCTTTACATTGCTTTTATAAAGAGAACATTTCTCACAGCCGTCGCTTCCGAGGAACTTGCAGATCGGCGTATGCTTTACCGTACACTTTCTGCTTATTTTTTCAATCTCCACCTCGTGACCTCCGTCTTATTTGAGAGCACAGGAGCTTTTACAGCTCCTGCACTTGATCCGTTGTGAAATCTTCCAGCTGCATTGCAATTCCCTGGTCAGGAATATTTTTTGCAGCATCCACATTTTTATACCGCTTCATACCGGTACCGGCAGGAATCAGCTTACCAATAATAATATTTTCCTTGAGGCCGACCAGCGGATCCACCTTGCCCTTGATTGCCGCATCGGTGAGTACACGCGTCGTCTCCTGGAAGGATGCTGCAGAGAAGAAGGATTCGGTAGAAAGAGCCGCTTTCGTGATTCCCAGCAATACGCGGGAGGCAATTGCCGGCTTTTTCCCTTCTTTTACAGCTTTTTCATTTTCTGCTTCAAAGCGGAAAATATCCACCATCTCGCCGGTAAGCATATTGGTTTCTCCAGCATCATCGATCCGACATTTGCGCAGCATCTGACGAATAATGACTTCCAGATGCTTATCGGAAATCTCAACGCCCTGCATACGATAAACCATCTGGACTTCCTTCAGCAGGTAGCTCTGGACACCCTTGATACCCTTGATTTTAAGGATATCCGCAGGATTGATAGAACCTTCGGTCAGCTCATCACCTGCTTCGATCGTCTGTCCATCCTGCACTTTAATACGGGATCCATAGGCAATCGGATATACCGCAGATTCTCCGACCTCAGGCGTAACAATCACTTCACGCTTTTTCTTATTATCCGAAATCGAGACCACACCGCTGATTTCGGTGATTACCGCCTGGCCTCTTGGCTTTCTGGCTTCAAACAATTCTTCGACACGGGGAAGACCCTGTGTGATATCGCCGCCGGCAACACCGCCGGTATGGAAGGTTCTCATCGTCAGCTGTGTACCCGGCTCACCGATAGATTGTGCCGCAATGACGCCAACCGCTTCGCCGATGTCCACCAGATTGCCTGTTGCCATATTCGCACCATAGCATTTGCGGCAAACACCATTCTCGCTCTTGCAGGTGAGTACAGAGCGGATCTGCACTTCCTTAATGCCGGCTGCAACAATCTTTTTAGCCTGCTGAGGCGTAATCATCTCATTGGCGGGTGCCAATACTTCGCCCGTTTCCGGATGCACTATATCATGCACAGCGACGCGGCCACGGATTCTGTCTTCCAACGGTTCTACAACATTGTTGCCGCTGTACAGATCGCCTACCATAATGCCTTGCGTCTGCTCGCCCAGGCGCTCAAAGCAATCGTCTTCCCGGACAATCACGTTGTGCGAAACGTCTACCAGACGTCTGGTCAAATAACCGGAGTCTGCTGTACGCAAAGCCGTATCGGCCAAGCCTTTTCTTGCACCGTGAGAAGAGATGAAGAACTCCAGCACGGTCAGACCTTCACGGAAGTTTGCACGAATCGGGATTTCAATAATCTCACCGGAAGGATCGGCCATCAAGCCGCGCATGCCGGCCAACTGACGAATCTGGTTAATGCTGCCGCGGGCACCGGATTTCGCCATCATATTGATGGAGTTGAAATCATCCATACTGTTTTCCAGGGCTGCCGTAACTTTATTGGTCGTTTCCGTCCAGACGGCTACGACATTATCCTTACGTTCCTTACCAGTCAGGAAGCCGCGGCGGTATTGCCGTTCGATATGGCTGATGCGTTCTTCTGCTTCCGCAATATATTGCTTCTTTTCTGCCGGAACTTTGATATCTGAAACGCTAACTGTAATAGCGCCAATCGTCGAATAATGATAACCCTGCGCTTTGATCAGGTCCAATACCTCACTGGTCTTGCTGGCTCCCAACACTTCAAAGCATTTGCCGACAATTTTACCCAACTGCGATTTGCCAACCACTTCATTGACTTCATACTGCAGTTCATTTTCCGGAATACTACGGTCAAGATAGCCGAGATTCTGAGGAATTGCCTGGTTAAAAATAATGCGGCCTGCACTGGTGGGGATAATGCCTGTCTTCCGTTCCCCGTTTACCTCTCGGGTTACGCGGACATTTATCTTCGCCTGCATTTCAATATTATGGGTATGATAAGCCAGCAAAGCTTCTTCAGGTGAAGCAAACGTGCTGCCTTCTCCCTTTGCGCCCGGTTTCAAAATCGTCAGATAGTAGGAACCCAGCACCATATCCTGTGTGGGAATTACAACCGGTTTACCATCCTGCGGTTTCAAAATATTATTGGCAGCCAGCATCAAATAACGTGCCTCTGCCTGGGCTTCTACAGAAAGCGGTACGTGCACAGCCATCTGGTCTCCGTCGAAGTCTGCGTTAAATGCAGTACATGCCAACGGATGCAGCTTGATCGCTCTGCCCTCTACCAACACCGGTTCAAAGGCCTGAATACCAAGCCGGTGCAGCGTCGGTGCACGGTTGAGCAATACAGGGTGGCCTTTAATAACTTCTTCCAGCACATCCCAAACCTCCGGACGCACTTTTTCCACCATGCGCTTTGCGCTCTTGATATTATGAGCATAGCCTTCATCGGCAAGCCGTTTCATGACAAAGGGTTTGAAAAGCTCCAGCGCCATTTCCTTAGGCAAGCCGCATTGATACATCTTCAATTCGGGGCCAACAACAATAACGCTACGGCCGGAATAGTCAACACGCTTACCCAACAGATTCTGGCGGAAACGTCCCTGCTTGCCGCGCAGCATATCCGAAAGAGACTTCAGTGCGCGATTGCCTACTCCAGTGACCGGCCGGCCTCTTCTGCCGTTATCGATCAGGGCGTCCACCGCTTCCTGCAGCATGCGTTTTTCATTGCGTACGATAATATCCGGTGCTTTCAGCTCCAACAAACGTTTCAAACGGTTATTTCTGTTGATAACTCTGCGATACAGATCATTCAAATCGGAGGTTGCAAAGCGGCCACCATCAAGGGGCACCATCGGGCGCAATTCCGGCGGAATAACCGGCACTACATCCAAAATGATCCATTCCGGCTTATTGTTGGATTTACGGAACGCTTCGATGACTTCCATGCGCTTAATGGCACGGGTACGTTTTTGCCCGGAAGTGCTCTGCAAATCCTCTTTCAGGCTTTCAGCAATTGCATCCAAATCCAATTCCTGCAACAGAATTTTAATTGCCTCAGCGCCCATACCGGCCTTAAAGCTGTCTTCTCCAAAATTTTCAATTGCTTCCCGATATTCTTTATCGCTCAGCAGCTGCTTATATTCCAGAGTTGTCTCTCCCGGATCGGTAACAATAAAAGAGGCAAAATACAGCACCTTTTCCAATGCACGGGGAGAAATATCCAAAAGCAGGCTCATGCGGGAAGGAATTCCCTTGAAATACCAGATATGCGAAACGGGAGCCGCCAGTTCAATATGCCCCATGCGTTCACGACGCACTTTGGCACGGGTGACTTCCACACCACATTTCTCACAGACAATTCCTTTATGGCGAATACGTTTATATCTTCCGCAGTGGCATTCCCAGTCCTTCGTCGGTCCAAAAATGCGTTCGCAGAATAAACCATCCCGTTCGGGCTTGAGTGTACGATAGTTGATCGTCTCCGGCTTTTTAACCTCTCCGTGAGACCATTCTCTTATTTTTTCCGGCGATGCCAGACCTATCTGCATCGAATCGAAAGTGTTGAGTTCGAACAAAGTAAAACCCTCTCCTTCCATGAATTAATAATGTGAGTCACAGTTTGCATCGATCATTCATCCAGATCATCGCCGGAGAATACATCGTCCAGACCCGAAGAAAGAATGTCATCCAGGAAATCCATGTCGCCATCTTCCGTCGGAAGCGTATCATCATTCAAAATATCACCCAGGCCTTTGAAATCGATTTCATCGATATCCAGGTCTTCATCCTCTGTCTCCTCTTCTTCCTCGAAATCATCAGAGACATCGCTCTCCTCAGCACCGACAGCTACAGGCAGTTCCTCGCCTTCGATATTGATATCCAAATCGATATCGTCATCATCCGACTCTAACAACGGAATTTCCTGTGCTCCCTCGCCCAATACTTTGACATCCAGGCACAGGCTCTGCAGTTCCTTAATCAGCACCTTGAAAGATTCCGGCACACCCGGCTCGGGGATATTTTCTCCCTTGACAATCGACTCATAGGTCTTGACACGGCCTACGATATCGTCAGATTTCACCGTAAGAATTTCCTGCAATGTATTGGCAGCACCATACGCTTCCAATGCCCATACTTCCATTTCTCCGAAACGCTGTCCACCGAACTGCGCTTTACCACCCAGCGGCTGCTGAGTAACCAACGAGTAAGGACCAGTAGAACGGGCATGGATCTTATCGTCTACCAGGTGATGCAGCTTCAGGATATACATATAACCGACTGTTACACGGTTTTCAAACGGTTCACCGGAACGTCCGTCGTACAGTACCGTCTTTCCATCCGGCGAAAGACCGGAATTTGCCAACAACTCTTCAATATCTTCCTCAGTTGCACCGTCAAAGACAGGGGTTGCTATCTTCCAGTTATTTGCCTTGGCAGCCAGGCCCAAGTGAACTTCCAACACCTGACCGATATTCATACGGGAAGGAACGCCCAACGGATTGAGCACGATATCAAGCGGCGTGCCATCCGGCAGGAACGGCATATCCTCTACCGGCAATACCCGGGAAATAACACCCTTGTTGCCGTGCCGGCCTGCGATTTTATCGCCGACCGAGATCTTTCTCTTTTGCGCGATATACACACGCACCAGTTTATTGACTCCGGCAGTCAACTCATCTTTATCCTCGCGGGTAAAAATCTTGACGTCGACAACAATACCACCCTCGCCATGCGGTACACGCAAAGAAGTATCTCTGACTTCTCTCGCTTTTTCGCCAAAAATTGCGCGCAGCAGGCGTTCCTCTGCCGTCAGCTCTGTTTCGCCTTTAGGCGTTACTTTGCCGACCAGGATATCGCCGCTCGTAACTTCCGCACCAATGCGGATAATACCAGTCGCATCCAGATCCTTGAGTGCTTCCGGCCCGACGTTGGGAATGTCGCGAGTGATTTCTTCCGGCCCCAATTTGGTGTCTCTGGCCTGAGATTCATATTCCTCAATATGGATAGAGGTAAACACGTCATCTTTCACCAGACGTTCGGAAATCAAGACAGCATCCTCGTAGTTATAACCTTCCCAGGTCATAAAGCCCATGAGAATGTTCTTACCCAATGCGATTTCGCCCTTATCTGTGGAGGGGCCGTCTGCCAGCACTTCTCCTTTTTCAACCCGATCGCCTTTATATACCAGCGGCAGCTGATTAATACAGGTGCCCTGGTTGGAGCGCGAGTACTTAATTAATTTATAAACATCTTCTCCGCCTTCATCGGCAGCAATGACAATGCGATCTGCCTGTACATTCTTAACGTAGCCGGCGCGTTCTGCTTTGACCAATACGCCCGAGTCATAAGCGGCTTTTCCTTCCATGCCGGTACCGACAATGGGGGATTCGGGGATGAGCAACGGCACTGCCTGGCGCTGCATGTTACAACCCATCAGGGCACGGTTAGCGTCGTCGTTTTCCAGGAAGGGAATCATGGCTGAAGCCACGGAAACCAGCTGGCGGGGCGAAACGTCCATCATGTCTACCATTTCGGGCGGGACTTCTACAAACTGATCCAGCTGACGGCAGGTGATACGTTCATTGATAAAATGGCCTTCCGCATCCAACGGTTCATTCGCCTGTGCTACGATATAATTATCTTCCGTATCGGCAGTGATATAGCGGATCTCATCTGTTACAACATTCCGTTCTTTATCAATTACTCGATAGGGCGATTCAATAAACCCATACTCATTAACCCGTGCATAGGTAGAAAGAGAACCGATCAAACCGATGTTGGGGCCTTCCGGCGTCTCTATCGGGCACATTCTGCCGTAATGGGAGTGATGTACGTCTCGAACTTCAAAGCTTGCTCTATCTCTGTTCAAGCCGCCCGGGCCCAATGCAGAAAGTCTGCGCTTATGTGTCAACTCCGCCAAGGGGTTGGTCTGATCCATGAACTGCGAGAGCTGTGAAGAACCGAAAAATTCTTTAATTGCTGCCGTAACAGGGCGGATATTGATCAATGCCGAAGGCGTTGCGCGTTCCAGATCCTGTATGGACATACGCTCCCGCACCACTCTTTCCAGTCGGGAAAGGCCCACCCGCAGCTGATTTTGCAGCAATTCGCCCACAGAACGGATTCTTCTGTTTCCCAAATGGTCAATATCATCTAATGAGCCCACGCCATAACGCAGCCCCAACTGATAGCTGATTGAAGCAAACATATCTTCTACGATAATATGCTTGGGGATCAACACAGCAATGCTCTTGCTCAGTTTTTCGCGCAGTTCTTCTTCATTGGCCGCTTCATCCAGAATCTGTTTGAAAGCAGGATAATAAACCTGTTCGTTAATTCCCACCTCTTCGGGGTCAAAATCCAGGTAAACGTGAGCATCCACAAAATGGTTGCCGATTACTTTATGCGTTTCTTCACCGAAAGCCAGCTTCACCGCATTGATGCCTGCGCTCTGAATTTCAAGAGCTGTCTTTTCGGAGATCAACTCGCCTGCAGCAACCAACAGTTCACCCGTTTCGGTATTGATGATGTTTTCCGCTGCAGTCTGTCCCTGAATGCGTGCCGCCAGAGAAAGCTTCTTATTAAATTTATAACGGCCGACTCTGCCCAAATCATAACGCTTATGATCAAAGAACAGAGACTCCACCAACATGCTTGCGCTCTCAACTGTAGGCGGCTCTCCGGGGCGCAGGCGCTTATATACTTCCAACAAGCCTTCCTGCTGATTCTCTGCCGTATCTTTGGCAATGGTTGCCTCTAAAACTTCATCATCCCCAAAATAAGAAAGGATTTCATGATTCCCGCCGATACCCATAGCACGGATCAGCACTGTAGCCGGTAATTTTCTTGTCCGATCAATACGAACAGAAAGAATATCGTTGGAATCCGTTTCAAACTCCAACCAGGCGCCGCGGTTCGGTATTACCTGCGAAGAAAAAAGATCTTTACCCGTCTTATCCTTTGCAGAGCTGAAGTATGCACCGGGAGAACGTACCAACTGGCTGACGATAACGCGCTCGGCACCGTTAATAATAAAGGTTCCCTTGGGCGTCATCAGCGGGAAGTCGCCCATAAATACTTCCTGAACATTTACTTCGCCCGTTTCCTTATTGATCAGGCGGACTTCCACCTTCAAAGGTGCGGCGTAGTTTACATCCCGTTCCTTGCATTCCTCGATATCGTATTTCGGCGTATCCAGCACCCGGTAATTCAGAAACTCCAACACCAGTGTTTCGGAATAGTCGGTAATGGGAGAGATGTCGTCAAACACTTCTCTCAAACCATATTTCAAAAGACGCGCATAGGAATCCTTCTGAATCTCAATGAGATCAGGAATTTCAATGGTTTCCTGAATTTTGGAAAAACTCATTCGTTTGGTTTTTCCCGCTTCTACTTCATGCACCATACTCGAACCACTCACTCCTATTCATTAATCTTTATTTTACATTGGCTGCCTGCTGTTTTTAAAGCCGGCAAAAGTGAACTTTTTTCTAAAAAATCCTTTTATCATGCGGATCTTTTATTTGCACTTTTATTCTTTAAAAGAGCGAATCTTTTAGAGAGTGCAGTATATGATAATAACATTTTGCAATTCTTCTGTCAATGAAAAAAACGCGGCCAAGCCGTGTTTTTAAGGGTTTTTCTTCTGTTTTTTGCAAAAATTTTTATTTTCACCTGACTCACATTCATAAATTTTAATAAAAATTTTTCAAATTCACAAATTATTTACAATTTAAGTTTCTCCTGCACTAAAACAGAAAAGAACTATTATTTCCCCAGTGGTTTGGCAAAAATCATCCGCCCGGCAGCCGTCTGCAATACGCTGGTTACCGCTACCCTAAATTCTTCACCGACACGGTTTTTAGCTTCTTCCACCACAATCATGGTACCATCTTCCAAATAAGCTATCCCCTGTTCCCGTTCCCGGCCTTTCTTCAATATGCAGACATTCAACTCTTCTCCGGGCAACAGCAGCGGTTTGATTGCGTTGGCTAATTCGTTAATATTGATTACCGAGACTTTTTGCACTGCCGCAACTTTATTCAGATTATAATCCAGCGTCAGTACTTTACCGCCCGTTTCTTTTGCCAGCCGCAGTAAAGCTGCGTCAACCGGTTCTTCTTCCGCCTTTTCAAGATGCCTTACTTCTACGTGCAGCCCAGTTTCGCCCAATTCATTCTGCATTTTTTGCAGAATATCCAAGCCACGCCGCCCTTTTGCCCTGCGTAAAGCGTCTTCAGAATCCGCAATATGCTGTAATTCCGCCAATACAAATTCAGGAATTATCAGTGTCCCTTCCAAAACGCCTGTCTTGCAGATATCAAAAATGCGTCCATCAATAATCACGCTGGTATCCACATATTTCTGATCGCTATGCACCGTGCTTTCCTCCGGATAAAATCCGGCTCGCCCTTTAGCATGGCTCATTTTTTTCGCCACTACTAACCCGAGATAAATACAAATTATGTAAAGCATGACGTTGATACAGAATGTCAACGGCGTATTGCCCAGGTGCAAAATAATCGTGGAAATCAAAAACGCTATCAACAAGCCAAACCCTAATCCGCAACAGCTAAATAATACTGTTTTATAGGAAGCCTGAGTAATTCCTTTTTCAACTTTTCTGAGAAACGCCATAATAGAAGAAAGAAGCTTTTCAGAAAAAATCATAGTCAGGATTCCACCCACGACAATGCATATACCGTAAAATGCAGGTTGAATCCACCAGTCATAACTTCCACCAAAACGACCGTAATGCTCCTGCACTACGGTAATGACCACCTGCGCTATTGCCAGCCCGGCAGAAGCGCCGGCCAATACCAGCATGGTTTTTAACAGTTTTTTCACTTTGAATTAATCCTCATAATTTTAAAAATTTTTTAATAAAATAAAGCCTTTATATTTATGGTAATATGAAAACAACGGAGTTGTCAATTACCGCGCTCCGCTGTTTCCAGTTTTTTCAAAAATTATTCAAACATCGCAGCCAGGGCATCATGCAATGTTTTTACGCCGCAGATTTCCGCTTGCGTCTTGCTGCCGCCCGCATTGCTGTAAGGCAGAATAACCCGTTCCATTCCCATTCGTTCCGCTTCCGCAATGCGTTTTTCCGCTTGGGATATATGGCGAATTTCTCCGGTGAGCCCAATTTCTCCAAACAGCACTGTGCCTGCCCGTATCGCGCGATTGCGAAAGCTCGAAACAATGCTGGCTGCAATCGCCAGATCCAGGGAAGTATCCCAAATGCGCATTCCTCCGCCCACATTGACAAAGATATCCTGATTATACATTTTCAGGCCAATCTTTTTTTCCAGCACGGCAATAATCAGGCTGACCCTGTTGTAATCGGCTCCGGCCGTCATACGGCGCGGTGTTCCGAAAGAGGTCTCGCTAACCAGTGCCTCTACTTCAATCAATACCGGCCGGGTGCCTTCCAAAGCGCAGTAAATGCAGGAGCCGGGCATTCCTTTCATACGGCCCGAAAGCATAATCGCCGAAGGATTTTTTACTTCCTGCATTCCTTCTGCTTTCATATCAAAAACACCGATTTCATTAGTCGAGCCAAAGCGATTCTTTACAGCGCGCAAAATGCGGAACGCACTTTGCGCTTCTCCCTCAAAATAGAGCACGGTATCTACCAAATGTTCCAGGACGCGCGGCCCCGCAATATTGCCTTCTTTAGTCACATGGCCGATGATAAAAACCGCCGTATTGCTCTGTTTTGCAAAACGTGCCAATGCCGCCGCACACTCACGCACCTGACTGACACTGCCCGAAGCCGATCCGATCTCAGCATGATAAATCGTCTGGATAGAATCCACAATCAGAATTTCCGGTCGTTTTTGTTCAGCAGCAGCCAAAATGAGCTCCACTTGCGTTTCCGCCATAAACTGCATAGAAGAGGTGAGTTTCAGCCTGGAAAAACGCATGGCCACTTGTTCAGCAGATTCCTCTCCCGAAACATACAATACCTCACGGTTTTGTGCCAGTTTATCTGCCATCTGCAAAAAAAGAGTGGATTTACCAATTCCCGGTTCCCCGCCGGCCAACACCACACTCCCGGGCACAATACCGCCGCCCAACACCCGATCCAGCTCTCCAATCCCCGTTCTGATGCGGGAGGTAATCGTTTCCCGTATGCTTTTCAATTCTACTACCCGAGAAAGATCCACTTGTGCCGCAGGTTTGACTTTTCCACCATAGGCCGGCGCTATTTCCCGGGTAACTTCCTCCAAAGTATTCCATTCTCCGCAGGAAGGGCACTTACCCAGCCATTTCACCGTTTCATAGCCGCATTCCGAACAGCGGTATAAACTTTTCGTTTTCGCCATATGCTCCCTTCCTTTCCGAACTTCACCATTCCATATCCGCGTATTTTACAATATCTACGTCGTCATAACTGGTCACATCATACCAACAGACGCTCTTTCCGCATACACTGGCCAACAATCCTTTAGAGACCGTTGTATTGAGCCGATAATTTTTGCCTGTTTCAAAAACATAAGCATAAATGGCATCATCCTTGGTATAAGCCAGGAACCCGTCTCCCATTTTCATATTGGTCACATCTGACACCAGCAGCTGTGGCTGTGCGCCGTTTTCGCTGAGATAGATGTCATCCGCTACTCCCGAAGCAGAAGAAAGGAATGCGATATAATTGCCGTTTTTTGCGGGCGCATAAACCAGTCGGCTCCAATCATAAGTCTGTTCCTGTCCGGTCAACAGATCCAGCACCGTCACCCGGCTCATCAGGACCTCTTCTTCATAATAAGTCACCGCATAGATCAGCGAAGTGTCATCCAGATATACACCTCCTGTCGCAGCTGCCGAGCCTTCAAAGACTTTGGGCGTTACCGACTCACCGGTTTGCAGGTTATAGACATACAGGCGATCAGTACTCTCACCAGCCTGTTGCAAAAAAGCCAAGTAATCTCCGGAAAGATTCAGCTTCGGCATGGCATAGGCATACTCTTTAATGACACGGAAGGTTTCCTCTTGCCGATTATAACAACAAATACGCCCTCCTCCGGTTGCCGATGCATCCAGGTAAACAATATAGCGGTCATTCATGACCATCCCCGTCAGATTATTATATCGAACTTTTGCGGGAATTGTATCACTGCTTGCCGTATCTATATGATACAGCACCATCCTGGTATAGGAAATGCTGCCATGGGTCGCCGAAAATACAATTTCATTTCCATATTTATATGGCTCATTGATCGCATTATATTGAATCTTTGCTTCGCGTTGCAAATAGCTGATATCCGAAGCGTCTCCGGTAATCGCCGTCATAGCCGAATCAATAATTGCCCCGGGCACCAACTCCGGCTCTTCTTTCTTTCGCAGCAACAGCGGCAGTAATACAGCCAGCAATACTACTGCTGCGGCAGCGACTCCAATATAAATCCAACACCGTCCGCGCTGTCTTGCCTGCCTGCGCCGCCGGGATCGCGGTTCCCGTCGGCGTATACTGCCTTCCCGTTCTCTTTTCTGTATACTCATGGGAAACCTCGCTTATCGTTTGCGTAATGCGCAGGTCACTGCAGCGGCAATCGCCTCGCCTTTACCTACGGCACCGAATTTTTCGGCAGTTTTGGCTTTAATATTGACCTGTTCCAGGCTAAGCCCCAATGCTTCGGCAATATTTTTACGGATACTTTCCTTATATGGGCTCATCTTGGGCTGTTCCAAAAATAAAGTGGCATCAATATTCATCACGGCCCAGAATTTTTCTTCCAGCATTTCCCGCACCTGTTCCAACAACAGCATGCTATCTGCATCCTGATAAGCGGGATCGGTATCCGGAAATAACTCTCCTATATCGCCCAGTGCCGCCGCTCCCAACAGTGCATCGATCAACGCGTGAATCAGAGCATCCGCATCAGAATGTCCCAACAATCCTTTGGCATACGGGATTTCTATTCCGCCCAAAATCAATTTGCGTCCGGGCACCAGTGCATGAATATCATATCCCTGTCCCACGTGCATCAGGCGGCTTTCCATCAGGCGGCGTTCTCCCCGAATGAAATCATGCGGGATGGTCAGTTTGAAATTTTCTTCCCGGGATTCCACCAGCCGTACTTTCCGGCCCATACGTTCCATCAATCCGGCATCATCCGTCCCTGTATATCCTTCAGCAAAAGCCTGTTCATAGGCCTTTGTAATATCCTCTTTTAAAAATACCTGCGGTGTTTCCACCAAAATAATTTCATCACGGTTAAGCGTGCGGACAAAACAGTCTTCCGCATCAATGGTCTTGACCGTATCCGTACATCTGCGCCCAGCCACGCCGCTGCCATATACTTCACAACTTTGCACACAGCGCACTATCAGCTCCGGCGTAATAAAACAACGGGCTCCATCATGAATCGCCGCAATTTCCGCCTCTTCCGGCAATGCTTTCAGCCCGGCATAGGCTGATTGCTGGCGCGTTGCTCCGCCCTCTACATAAATTGCATCCGGAAAAATCCGTTTGCCGATCTCTCTTGCTTTATCCATTTCACAGGCCTGACAAACGATTACCACGCCATCAAAACACCCTGCCTTTTTGCAGGCTTTCAAACTGTACTCCAGGGGTGTCCGCCCGGCCAACTGCGCAAACATTTTATTCTGTTTCAGCCCCGCCCGCAGGCCCTTTCCTGCAGCCAGTACAATCGCATAAGTTTTCATTGGTCAATCACCTCATAGAGCGTATCCGCCTCCTCCTTGCGGATATTTTCCCGTAGTTCCCGCACGCGTATTTTGAGAGAGCTGCCGCCAAATTCAATCAGAATCTCATCGCCTACCTTCAGTTTATGGCCGGGTTTCGCAACTCTTCCATTGACCGACACTCTGCCCGCATCTGCTGCGGAAGCGGCCACTGTTCTGCGCTTGATCACCCTTGAAAGCTTTAAAAATTTATCCAGCCTCATAATTTTCTCCTCTGGTATGCTTGTCATTTTTACGATAAAAAGAAATGGTTCTGTCCGTCAGGCAGAACCATTTCTTAAAGCCTACTTATTTTACAGCATCCTTGAATGCCTTACCGGCCTTAAATGCAGGAACGACGGAAGCGGCAATATCAATCGACTCTTTGGTCAGCGGATTAATGCCCTTTCTTGCTGCACGCTCGCGCGCCTCAAAAGTGCCAAAGCCAACAATCTGCACTTTCTTGCCATTGGTCAGTTCTTCTACAACAGTGTCGGTAAATGCCAGCAGAGCCTTTTCTGCATCCTTTTTGGAAAGTTCTGCCTTCGCTGCAATTGCCGCGATCAATTCTGTTTTGTTCAATTTGTTTTCCTCCTTGCGAAATAAATCATCCTGTTAAATGATTGCTACATCGCCAAAAAAGTGCATTACAACGCGCCTTTTTAACTTTGCCGAAGTAGATTATAACCAATCACACAGCATTTTACAAGCCTTTTCGCATTTTTTATGGACTATTTTGCGCTTTTTGCCTTCTGCCACAGCTTTTCCCGCACATTTTTCCTAATTCTGCCAGGCTTTTTTCTCATATCCCGGCTAACCTTTCCATTTCCCCACAGCGTTCCACTAAGCGTTTACAAGCATGATTCAACGCCGTTTCTCCATCTGCTCCTGACAGAAAAATCAATTTCACAACAGCCAACAACAGTGTCCCTGCCGTTTCTTCCACAGTGGCGTCATCGGATGCTTCTTTCAACTCTGCCAATTGCTCCTGTATTTCTCTTTCTGCCTGTAAAGCATCTTTGGGCAAAAATCCAAATTCCATCGCCTTTCTGCATATTTTCTCCGCCCGCAGCAGCGCACTCATCGCACTCGGGATATCTGCCAATGCTTCCGCATAAGTATCCAGTGTCTTTTCCTGTCGTTTTTGCTCTTCCCAATTGGGCGCTTCCTTGGCATCGCCAAAAATGTGAGGATGCCGGCGTATCATTTTGCGCGCAATTTCACTGCTCACATCCAGCGGATCAAACTCACCATGCTTCTGTGCAATCTTGGCATGAATCACAATTTGCAACAAAAGATCTCCCAGTTCATCTGCCAGCATAAACGGTTCCTGCCGATCAATGGCCTCCATCACCTCATAACACTCTTCCAGCAGATGTACGCGCAGGCTTTCATGGGTCTGTGCCTTATCCCACGGGCATCCGTTTTCCCCCAGCAGCACATCCATTACTCTGCAGAAATCTTCAAAGGTATACCCTTCCCGCTCACTCAACGTTTGCTCCGGCACTACAATAGAGCAGCTATAATCCCATTCCTGGCGCAGACATAATGTCTGGAGCGCACACCATTGCTTTTTTCTGCCCTGTACGATCAGTACTTCCTTTTCCCCCGGCAGATATCTTTGCAGCTTCAGCGCTACTTCTGCCGCCAAATAAGGGGAATCCACCTCGGTAATCACCAGACTTCCGCTGCCGGTATACTCCGCTTGTGCAAAATCATATGCCGGGCAGCATAAAGCCTGCCCTTCCCCCAGTTCTGCCGCACAAATCGACAGCGCTTCGCTGCCCAGGCCTACGCCCGGAATCAGTTGCGCTTCACAGCGGCGCAGCAGCGCCTGCACCAATGTATTGGTATAAAGATCACCTAAAATACATAAAAGAGCGTCCTTCTGCTTTTCCAGATACTCCAGTGCCAATTCCTGAAATTCTTCAAAATCTTCCGCCTGTTCATAGCACGCATCCAACGAGCAAAAGGTAATTCCCCTTCGCATCAGTTCCTGTGCCAGCGGTATGCGGTCTGTCTGTAAGACAATCGTCCCGCCCGAAGTTAAAAGTTCATAGCCCTGTATGGTAATAGAGGAAAATTCCCCTGTCCCGATTCCAAGTATCGTAAGCATTCAAACGCTCCTATGCCTTGCCAAATTCTATTTTATTATACCATCCCTCTTCTGCCAAAAAACAACAGGAATGTAAAGGAATTATGAATGAATCAATATTCTTCCTCTTCTTCTCCTTCGTGAATGTCACTTTTGGGTTTCTTCAGACCATCGATCGTAATATGATTCTTGGTGGCATAATCCCAAAGTGCTGCATGAATTGCTTCCTCTGCCAGCAGAGAACAGTGTACTTTAACAGGCGGAAGGCCATCCAGCGCTTCCATAACTGCTTTATTGGTTACTTCCATCGCTTCCTGAATAGACTTGCCTTTTACAAGCTCTGTAGCCATACTGCTGGTTGCCACTGCAGCCCCGCAGCCAAAAGTCTTGAATTTTACGTCGCGAATAATCCCCGCGTCATCAATATCCAAAAAAATGCGCATAATGTCCCCGCATTTTGCATTGCCTACCGTACCCACACCGCTGGCATTTTCAATTTCTCCCATATTTCTCGGATGCTGAAAATGATCCATTACTTTCTCGCTATACATAGATTTCTCCTCCTATTACTTTGTTTTGCCCTGTTTTTGCAGAAAATCCGCATACAGCGGAGACATTGCCCGCAACTTTGCCACAATTTCTTTCAACTGATCCACTGTATAATCGATCTCTTCTCTGGTAGTTTCATGGCCAAGCGTCAGCCGTAACGATCCATGCGCGATCTCATGAGGCAGTCCAATTGCCAGCAACACATGCGAAGGGTCCAGCGAACCGGAAGTACAAGCAGAACCGCTGGATCCGCAAATTCCGGCCATATCCAGCATCATCAGCATGCTCTCACCCTCTATGAACTGAAAACAGAAATTGGCATTGTTGGGCAATCGCATCGTCCGGTGTCCGTTAAGCCGTGCGTACGGGATCTCCTCCAGTATCCGATCAATCAAATGATCCCTCAATTCCGTTTCTTTCCGTGCGCGCTCATCCATTGTCGCCGCAGCAATCTCTGCTGCTTTTCCCAAGCCTACAATTCCAGGGACATTTTCTGTTCCCGCGCGGCGCTTGCGTTCCTGCGCACCACCGTGAATAAACGACTTCAGTTTTAATCCTTTTCTGATATACAGGAATCCAATGCCCTTGGGGCCATTCAGTTTATGGCCGCTGGCAGAAAGCATATCAATGTGCATCGCATCCACATCAATAGGCACCTGTCCATAGGCCTGCACTGCATCCGTGTGGAAAATAATCCCTCTTTCATGGGCAATTTCGCCAATTTGCGCAATCGGTTCAATCGTACCAATCTCATTGTTGGCAAACATGACGGAAATAAGAATGGTATCCGGGCGAATCGCTGCCTGCAGCTCGTCCAGGCGGATCAATCCGTCTGCGTCTACATCCAGATAGGTCACCTCATAGCCCCGCTGTTCCAGATACTGACAGGTATGCAGCACGGCATGATGTTCGATTTTAGAAGTGATAATGTGCTTTCCCTTATCTGCATAGGCTTCTGCCGCTGCCTTCAATGCCCAGTTATCCGATTCACTGCCGCCGGCCGTGAAATAGATATCCTGCGCCGGAGCTCCCAGGGAATCCCCTATAATCTTGCGTGCCTGTTCTTCCGCCTGCTTACTGCTGGTTCCCAGCGAATATATGGTAGAAGGATTTCCGTAAAATTCTCCAAAATAGGGGAGCATTGCCTGCACGACTTCCGGCCTGGTCGCAGTCGTTGCCGCATTATCCAAATAAATAGGCTTTTTCATATCGTATGCCTCCAAAAAATGATTTGCCTCAAATGGGGCAGTTTTGCGTTTCATTGGGATTTGCCTGAATTTCCCGGCTCTCAGTAATCAGCTTGTCCAAAAAAATATGATCTACCGTTTGATTAATGCTCTCATTAATCTGCTGCCAGACATATTTGGTCACACAAGTGTGTTCGCTCGAACAATTACCCTCCACCCCGTTGATTGCCACACAGGCTACTGGTGTAAGATCCCCCTCCAGCGCCCGCAGAATGTCGCCCACCGAAATTTTCTCCGGCTCTTTTGCCAAAACATATCCACCCTGCGCGCCGCGTACACTGCAGATCAATCCCGCTTTTTTGAGCTTTGACATCAATTGTTCCAGATAATTTTCCGAAAGGGATTGACGCGCAGCAATACTGCTGATAGAAACTGCGCCCTGCTGCTGGTTGACCGCCAAGTCAACAATCGCCCGAAGGCCGTATCTTCCTTTGGTCGAAAGTTTCAATTCGCCACCTCCAAATCCCTACTTTTTTGCTCGGGTATATCATAATCCTTCCGCAGTAACTTTGTCAATACTAATCTCTACTATTTCACTTGGAATTATACACTTTT
>QANA01000055.1:0-5879 GCA_003149735.1 Clostridiales bacterium
TGGTACGACAACGAGAACTCCTACACCAGCCAGATGGTTCGCACCATCAAGTATTTCGCAAACGTGAAATAAGAGTTCAAGACATAAAAAGAAGCATGGAGTTTCCATGCTTCTTTTTTTATTGGAGAAAGCTGTTCATGGCTGCTGGGTGGAGTAAAGCACATCCAGTGTTTCATCGGTAATGGTTTGTAAAGCGCCGCAAAGGCATCCTTTTCCATAAGTAGTGTAGGATTTTCCGTCAATCTCTATAATAATTTTAGTGCAAATATAAGTCATCAGGCTGCTTTGATCCAATGAAATGCGAATTTCGCCATCGGAAAGCTGTTCAGCGGATAATTCCACGAACTGATTCGGAGCGTAATAGATTTGGCAGGCTTCCACCATATCGGAAAACTGATAGTTACAGAGCAACTGTTCCGGATTGGAAGAGGCGGCAGGGGAACTCCAGGGATCTACATAAGCGTTCCCGGTTTCTTCTCCTACATCAAAATAAATGGGGGAGAGGGGCAGTTCCAATACGGTATCCGGGCAGATCAGATTTAATTGATTGACAGTAAAGGTGCCCTGACGGCTGCATACATAGTTCAAGATCAGGCCAAAAGTAAGGTATTTGGGATTGGGAGTGTTGCTGTCAGTTTGTTCCAGAGAGAAGCCGGACACTTCCAGGCCGTACACCTCTGCATTCTCAAAGGAGCAGGAAACAACAGACTCCAGTTGTTTTTGCAATCTTTTCTGCTGAGCCGGAAAGAACAACGTGAAAGCGATTCCGTTTTCTGTGTTTTGCGGAACGGCAACATAGGAGGGCATTTCAAATACTCCGATGTGTTTTTCAGTTCGGCATCCGCACAATAGCAAAAGAAGTGCGAGCATAAACGATAGAAAGGGAATGTGTCTTTTCACAAAACTCACCTCCTCATATATGGTTACGAAATACATTCGCCAATTTGCAGGAAACCCCTGCCGGATTATGAAAAATTATTAAGAAAATAAAAATCCATGCCTTGCGGCTGCAAGGCATGGTTTGAAACAGAACTTAATCATCAACTTCCGAGCTGTAATCCTCAGATCGAACGGAGAGATTTCGCTTTTTTAAGCGGGAATAGATGAATTGCCGCAAAACCGAATAGAGCACTGCAAACAGGGGAATTCCTAGGATAGTACCCGGGAGCCCAAACAGGCCGCCGCCCAGCAAGATTGCGAAAACAACCCAGAATTTTGTGAGTCCGGTGGATTCCCCGAGTATTTTGGGTGCAATGAGATGTGCCTCCAACTGCTGAATACAAATGGTAACAATCAGCAATGTCAGTGCATATGCCGGGGAGACAACGAACAACAATAACGTGGAGATGGCCGCACCAATGACCGGACCGATATAAGGAATAATATCGGTAATGCCGATAATTACACTGATCAGCGGTGCATAGGGCACGCGACAAATGGTGAGTACGAGGAAATGCAGGCAACCGATGATCAGGGCTTCCAACAGCACATTGGAAATATAAGCCCCGAAAATCTCGTTGCTTTCGCGGGTCAGCGCAATGGTGTTATCGGCATAGCGCTTATTGAAAAGCGCGTAAATCACTTTTTTGGCCTGTGAGATAAGCAAATCTTTGGAAAGCAGCGTATAGATGCTGATTACAATGGCCAAAACGGCATCGCTGGTGTAAGAGACGATTTTAGTAGCAATGTCGATACCGGCATTGGCGATATCAGGGATCACCGTCTTCAGATAAGAGAAAGCTTTGCTGAAAAGATTGCTGAGAGAAATACCACCTTCAACGAACTCCTCGATGTTGAGTGCATGTGCTGTCTGCTGCAGCCAGATATCCAGACTGGATAAATAGTCGGGCAGGTTTTCGGCAAAAACCGAAATACTGTAACTGATCTGCGGCATAAGGACAGCCATCAGAGCAACGATAAAGGCAATAAAGAGGATATAGACTGAAGCAATGGAAAGGCCGTTAATCAGTTTGCGCCGGGGCTTTTTAGGCGTGGCTAAAAAGTGAAAAACCTTTCGCTTGAAAAATTTCATAGGGCGATTCAGGATGTAGGCGATGGCGAACCCCCATAAGACAGGAGTAATGACGTCGATGAACTTCCCCAAAGCTGCGGTGATACCGCCGAAATTCAGCAATAAAACAACTACTATTGCAGTGGCAGCCAGTACCAAAAAGGCATATACGGCAACCGTAGTATATTTACGATTCCAATCTATTTTCATTGCAATGCAAAACTCCCCAAAGAACTTCTTTTAGGAATTATACCATATTTTCCTCATTTGTATGCACAGTGGCCCCGGTATTTTTATTAATTCTTAAGAAAGGCAAATAGCGATCGGAAGCTTTTGCAAGCGTATAAATCAGAAAAATATGGATGGGCAGCATGATAAAGGTGGATAAGGCTCTGAACCAAGCAATTTGTGCAGGTAAAAATCCCATCAAAATGAGTGTCAGCGTGTTGATAATAAAGGAGCAGAGTATTTGTGTGAAAGCAGTGCTCAGGCTGATACGCAGCAGGGAATGCTTTTGGCTTTTGAGAAAAAACAGAGCGGGCAGAATTCCCATCAATGCATTGGTAATAGTAAAAACCGGGTTATAGCTGCCGAGCGGTCGGACGATATAGACCAGGATATCCGTCAGCGCCCCGACTAACCCACCGTAAACAGGCCCTAACATCATGCCGGAAAACATAATGGTTGTCGGAGAAAGATTGATATCCTTGACTAATCCGCCAAACATATCCACTGTAATGCCGAGGAATAATTTCAAAACGACAGAAATAGAAGTAAGTAGAGCAGCGAAAACAGTAAACTTGAGTTGCTTGTGTTTGTTCATACATGATTCCTTTCAGGAATGACGCATAAAATTACTGCTTGTTTCAATAAAAAAAGAGGCACCGCAAAATAATAGCCGGATGCCTTTTCTATTGATGGCAGCGGACGCGGGAACGGGGGCGAATATTCGCACTCTATGGGCAACATCCCATCCCATATGATACCGCCGAATCCCTACTCTGCGTATTCAAACAAACTATAGCATATTACAGAGTGCTTCGCAACGGAAATTAAAAAGGAAAATCATATAGAAATCTTTATGAAACATATTCTTTCCAGAAGAGATACCCCGGAAAATTTGAGCGCCCACTATGGAATACCCGTTTGTATGCTGTACCGGGCTAATGCCGGAAAAATATGGAGGCCGGGGCAGGTAATATGGATCCCGCCACTATGCTGGTGCGCCTGTGGAAAACATAACACACGACAGATGGCAAAAGAAGATCTTTTTTATTATCGGGAATATCAGGTACAGAAAGGAGATCAACTTTTTGATATTGCACAGCGCTTTCATACTTCCATGAACAGTATTTTAGAAAAAAATCACTTGAGGCATCCACGGGAAATTAAAGAAGGATTACAGCTGCAAATTCCGTGCTTAAATGAGGATTTTATGATATATTCATATCGTATGGCAGATACGCCGGAAAAAGTGGCGGAGAAGTTTGCCATGAGTAAGGAAGAATTGATTGCTCTCAATCATGCACAAAGCGGCATGTATCCGGGTATGCAGCTGATTGTGAGAAAAAGAGGAGACAGATGAAAAAAATTGTATTGGTGGGTGTCAATGCAAAATTTGCTCACACCAACCCGGCAATACGCTATCTGCAGCAATATTGCGGGCAAGAACAGGTGCAGATTGCGGAATATACGATAAATATGGAGCCGGAACAGGTCTATGAGCAATTGCGCTCAATGCAGGCGGATGTCTATGGTTTTTCGGTTTATATCTGGAATGTGAACTATATTTATGCGCTGGCAGATAAACTGCGCAGGCAGACAAATGCACTCCTGCTGATGGGGGGACCGGAGGTGACCTTTGATGCGGAAACGGCATTGCAGCATTGTGATTATGTTTTAAGCGGTGAAGGCGAAGAAGCGTTTGCCCAGTTTGTACAGGCTTTTTTGAATGGACAAGATGTGAGAAGGGTGCCGTCAATTTGCTTTATGCAGCAGGAAAAACTGCATAGGAACCCACCTGCGGACTATATTGATTTGGAGCAATTGGCACAGCCGTATGTCGATTTGGACAATCTGAAGCGGAGGCTTATTTATTATGAATCTTCGCGCGGTTGCCCATTTTCCTGCGCTTATTGTCTCTCTTCTGCGGAAAAGCAGCTGCGTTTTGCTTCGGCGGAAAAGGTATGCCGGGATATCCGGCATTTTGCGGAAAAGGGCGTAATGAAAGTGAAATTTGTCGATCGCACGTTTAATGCAGATCCGCCGAGGGCGGCGAGAATTGTGCGCGATATCAATACTTACGGTGGTCAGACGGAATTCCATTTTGAGATTGCTGCCGATTTGATAGATCAGGATTTTCTGCAGGCATTGGCAGAAGCAAAGCAGGGAAAGATACAGTTGGAAATCGGGGTACAGTCAACGCATGAGCCGACATTGAAAGCGATTGATCGCATACAGGATTTTGCCTATACCCGCCAGGTGGTGCGTGAAATACTTTCCCATAAAAATGTAAAGGTACATCTGGATCTGATTGCCGGTCTGCCGTTGGAAGGATTGGCAGAGTTCCGCAAATCCTTTGATGATGTGATGGAAGTGGGCGCACAGGTGGTGCAGCTGGGCTTTTTAAAAGTATTGAAAGGTTCTCCGATGGAGCAGTTGACAGAGCGTTACGGAATTGTTTCTTCGGAGCAGGCACCTTATGAGGTCAAATATACCGATGCAATTACAGAAGAACAGCTTTTGGAATTGCATGAAATTGAATATTTGCTGGAACGCATTTATAACTCCGGATTATATTACTATACGACGCATTTGGTTGCATCGGCTGCCGGAGGTTATTATGCATTTTTTGATGTCCTGCGTTGTCGGTTGAAACAAGAGCACAGGAATCCCAGACAAATGGGAGAACAGGAATTGGCTTTGCTGCTTTGGCGGCAGATGGAGGCTTATCCACAAGAAGAATTGCTCAAGGATGCCATCCGACTGGATTGGTTTCTGCGCCCAAGGCGGGCTCAGATGCCTGCCGCTTTGGAAAAACACACGCCCTGGCAGCGGGAATTCTATGCACATATGCCGGAGCAGTTGGCTCAAGGGATGCCAAAAGGAAAACGGCCCTGGCATTATTCCAGAATCGAGTCCTTTTGTTTTGATATCCTGCACTATTTGCAGACCGGCTGCCTGAAGCGGGGACAAGCCATCTATTTCTTTGACTATACTTCCGGAAAAACACCGGAAATATTTCCGCTGCGGCGGGCAGAAGATAATCTTTGGCAATGCATCTAAATCAAAGAGGTACTTATGAATTACAGGAGAGCAGGGAAAGAAGATGTTATGCAGTTAACTGCGCTGCGTATGGCTTATCTGGAAGAGGATTACGGTGTGCTGGATACGAAGATTTACGAAGCGATTGCAGAACAGTTGCCGTTCTATTTTTTGCGGCACCTAGAGCAGGATTGTTTTGCCTATGTTGCAGAAACAGAGAATGCATTATTGGTGGCTTCAGCTCTGCTGGTTGTTTCCGAGAAGCCGGCAAATCCATCTTTCATTACGGGAAGAACCGGTACGGTGTTTAACGTTTACACACAGCCGCCATATCGAAGGCAAGGCAATGCAGAGGTGTTGATGCGCATGTTGCTATATGATGCACAGGCAATGGATCTGGATTACGTAGAACTGAAAGCGACCTCTGATGGAATTCCTCTCTATGAAAAACTGGGATTCGGGCCGGTGACTGCTGGTTATCAGGATATGCGCTATCAATTCTGAAGAAAAAATACATAAAGAAAAGCCCGGTAAAACCGGGCTTTTCCCATATAGAGGAAAAATGAAACGGGAAATTGATGCGCTTGGCATCACTCCTATTATG
>QANA01000055.1:9584-13734 GCA_003149735.1 Clostridiales bacterium
CCGGGCTTTTCCCATATAGAGGAAAAATGAAACGGGAAATTGATGCGCTTGGCATCACTCCTATTATGACCACGAGGAAAAATTTTATACTTGTTTGTGAAAAATTATTTTCGGCGGCCGCCCTTTTTAAATTGCAACACCATACCGGCAATAGCCAAAATGAGGGTTGCACCCAAAATATAGGGCAGAGAAGTTGAAAAGAAAGTCTGCAATGCTAAAAAGGTGCTGTGCAGCGGTTGTTGTATGGTCAGCAAGCCAAAACCGACGTGCGCAAAGCGATCGATGAGATAACCACCATGCAGGCTGAGCAGAAGTGCGCCGCAGATAGATGTGGAGAGAATGAGAAGCAGACGTTTATAGCCAATAGAAAGCGCACCGGCAGCTAATCCCAATGCCAACAGGATAACCAGGCCGATCGTACCGAATATCGGAATGGAAAAAGAATAGCAAAGAATCACACCGGCCGTCAGCCCCAGCCCTGCACCGGCTGCGAACATGGCAATTTTATAAAAAAGATACGTGAGCCCGGAAATCAGCAGGCCGGCTACAATACAGAGAATATTTTTCAGCAGTACCGTCAGTGAAAGAGAAGCGATTAAAAGATAGCATCCCAGGAATCCGGCCATAAAAGCATAGATGGATAACAACAGGCGGAGATGCCGGTAACCAAAAAAACAGAGCATAAATGCCAAAACGACTTGTATGAGCATATTAACGGCAAAAAAATCAAACATGTACTGAGTACCTCAAATCAGAAGATTCGTTTCATTATAATAAATTTTTGAAAGGATGTAAATAAAAGGAGGGATTCCGGAAAAAATATACGGTATGAAACAGCGTAATCATCAAAAGGTATGGATCAAAATTTTGTGTGGCTTGGGAATAGGATTAATCAATGGCTTTTTTGGATCGGGTGGTGGTGTCCTTGCAGTAGAATGCATGACACGCCTGGGAGAAAAGGAAAAAAGAGCACACGCATCGGCAATTTTGGCGATTTTGCCTCTTTCGATCGCCAGTGCTGTTATTTATTGTCTGAATGGCTATGTCCCATGGGAAACTGAGATCTGGATGCTGCTGGCCGGAGGTGCGGCCGGTGGTTTTTTAGGGGCACTGTTGCTGGATAAATTATCAGCCGGTTGGGTGAATGTACTATTTACGGTGCTGATTCTCATTTCGGGAATACGCATGCTTTTTGCATAAAAGGGAGGGGAGAATCAATGTGGCATTTAATTGCGGGTGCGATATTTGGAATCATCGGCGGTATGGGAATGGGTGGAGGCGTAATTCTCATTCCCATTCTCACCTGGTTTTTGGGTGCAACGCAGCAGGAAGCGCAGGGAATGAATTTATTGTGCTTTTTGCCGATGTCTGTTTTTGCACTGGCGGCACATATAAAAAAGAAGCATGTGAATATTCCAATGGCATTGATTTTAGCAGGAAGCGGTTTGGCCGGTTCTCTCGGTGGTGCATATCTGGCCAATATTCTGGAAAGTGCACTGCTGGGTAGATTGTTTGGCGGCTTTTTGGTAGGACTTGGCTTATGGAGGAGTTATAGGATGATAAGTACCAGGAGAACAAGAAACAGAGAAAATAATCAAAAGAAGCACAGTGCTGCGATATGATTTTTAAGGAAACGGAAAAAATATTTTCACGGATTCCGGTTGGGGCGAAGGGATTGAAAAAGCGGCAGAAACTGCGTATGATAAAAGAAAAAAAGAAAGAAGTGAAACAGGTTTATGAAATTAATTCTTGCTTCGGCTTCTCCCCGAAGAAAAGAACTGCTGCGCCATATTACGCCTGATTTTTGTGTGCAGATAGCCAATGCCGATGAACAGATAGAGGATACAGATTGCGCACATAGAGTGCAGATGCTGGCTCTGCGAAAAGCAGAGGCAATCGGTTCACAAAAGGATGCCATTGTGATTGGCGCAGATACGCTTGTATACGTGGAAGGGGAAATCTTGGGAAAACCACGGGACCGGGAAGATGCAGCGCGTATGCTTCGCCTGCTGAGCGGACGCATGCACCAGGTATATACAGGTGTAGCTCTGTTATGCGGTCAACAAAGAAAAGTGTTTTTTGAAAAGACGGATGTTTATTTTACCTCCATTTCGGAAGAAGAACTGCAGAGCTACTTGAATCAGGCTCATTATTTGGATAAAGCGGGTGCCTACGCGATACAATCCGAAGCGGCAAAATTTATCTCCCGTATTGACGGATGCTATTACAATGTTATGGGATTGCCGGTGAGCAAGTTATATGCAGCGTTGAAACAATTGAATTTTCAGGGATGAGAGCATATTTCCTCAGGTGTCCCCATAGGTATATAGTAAAAAATACGAACCTATGGGATGGATACACTTGAGGAAATTATTTTTTAAAGAGATTGGCGTGGATATGGGTTCGGCGTATACACGCATTGGTACAAAGGAACGGGGAATTGTTCTATGCGAGCCGACGGTAGTAGCAGTACAACTCGAGTCCGGTCGGCCGGCAGCGATAGGCAGAGAAGCATTGGAATTGATCAGATATGCGCCGGAACAATATAAGAGCGTATATCCTGTCAAAAATGGCTTGATAACGGATTGCTCATTGGTTTCCCAGATGACGAAAGGATTTCTGCGTAAGGCATTTGCGGGAAAGGACGGGCTGATGCATTCCATGGCGGGAACGTTCAGCGTTCCCTGTGAATTGAGCGATCAGGATTATGCGGCTTGGGAATACTGCGCAACGATGTCGGGAATCCGAAAGGTTCGCTTTGTCGAGGAATCGTTGGCAGCTGCATTGAGTGAAGGATGGGATGTTTACCGGCCGTATGGCCGTATGGCGGTGAGCTTGGGAGCAGGGGACATTCGGGCTGCGGTAATGACATTTTCCGGCATAGCTGCTTGCGGCAGAAGGGAAGCGGGAGGTGCTTATCTGGATGGCCTGATTGCCAAATATATTTCCGACACCTATGGTTTGCAGGTGAGCAGCCTGACGGCAGAGCGGATTAAACTGGCTTTGGGAGCACAAGGCTGCGGGGAAGCGGAAATGCATATTTTGGGCAAGCCACAGGAACAGAATGGCGCGAGGGAAGTACTGCTGCATCCGGCAGAGATGGCCGGTGTGCTGCAGATGATGTATGAAGAGATTCTGGCGGTGATTTTGCAGTTGTTTTCAGAGATATCACCGGAATTGCTCAGTGATATTGCACAGGAGGGCATATTGCTGTATGGCGGCAATGCACTATTGTATGGACTACAGGCTTATTTGCAGGAAAAAACGGAGTTGCCTGTACGTATAGCCGAAAATCCGCTGCAGGCAGTGGCAAAAGGTGCCTGTATCGCCGGCTATTGCGATACACATCCTCTGCAAAGCTGGATGGCGTAAAATTTAAAAATATGTTACGGATGCCCCGATGGCAAGAAAAAAGATGTATGATATAATACATTATCATATATCTTTTTTTATTGGAGAATTCGTACATGAACTTTTGGAAGAACAGGCCATTGGTTATAACGGTGATCTTGACTATTGTATTAGTCACACTGCTCATTACCACTGCAAATACCGACTCGCAGAGCGGCCCGGTCAGTATTCTGGGCGGAATACTGAAGCCGGTGCAAAGCTTTTTTTATAATATAACAGAAGAAATCGGCATGTTTTTTGAAGGAAAGGCGAGTTCTGCGGAGCTGCAGGAGCAGAATGCACAGCTGCTGGAACAAGTGACTGCTTATGAGGAGCAGCTGCGAGATTATCAGGAGCTGAAGGCTGAAAATGATCGCCTGCGGGAGCTGCTGAATTATGTGGGTGAAAAGGAATACGAAATTGTAACCGCGCGCATTATTGGCACGATGCCTGGTAACTGGTATGATGAATTTACGATCGGTGCCGGCAGCAATTCGGGAATTGAAAGCGGAATGGTAGTATATAATGCAGACGGATTAGTAGGAAAAGTTGTCTATGCCGCCGGTGGTTATGCACGGGTACTTTCTATTATGGATGGTTCCAGCGGTGTGGCAGTGCTGGTAGAACGCACGCGCGATCATGCGGTGCTTCGAGCAGTGGAAGGTTCTCAAGGGCTGCTGCAGATGTATTATTTGCGGGAGGATGCAGACATTGTTCCGGGAGATAAAATCATCACCTCCGGCATCGGCGGAATTTACCC
>QANA01000067.1 GCA_003149735.1 Clostridiales bacterium
ATCGGCGTCATTATGGACAGCGTGCGCGCAGGCGGCCTCGACCTGAAGAGCATCGTCATCGTCGGCGGCCTGGGCAAGGGCGATATTACCCGCCAGATCTTTGCAGATATCATGAATGTGGAGATCAAGGCACCCAAGTACATGGAAGAAGCAGCTACCATCGGCGGCGCAATTCTGGCCGGCATTGCCATGGGCATTTATGAGGATGAAGCAAGCGCTCTGGAGAAATATCTGGAAATCGCGGCAACCACCAAGCCCATCCCCGAGAACGTGGAGAAATATGCGAAGCTGAAACCCATCTTCGAGAAGATCTACGAAGGACTTTACCCGGTTTATCCCGACATTTACGAAGCCAAGAAGTGGCTCACCAATGCGGACTGACACGGAAAAACAGAAGCGGCACAGCAATGTGCCGCTTTTTTATGCCTGAACGGACAGGGGCAGGCAAAAGGGGAATGATTGACCGCGGGGGCAAACACCGTTATAATAGAACACGGCCTCTTCTGCGGAAGAGAGCATTGCAGGACAGGAACCGATACGAGAAATGTTTGAATTTGAAGTGATAAAAAAATGTAAGCACACGGGTGCACGCGCAGGCGTGCTGCATACGCCCCACGGCGATATCAAAACGCCGGTCTTTATGCCGGTGGGCACGCGGGCGACCGTCAAGGCGCTGACACCCGACCAGGTGGAACAGACGCAGGCACAGATCCTGCTGGCCAATACCTACCACCTGTATCTGCGCCCGGGCGAGCAGCTGGTGAAGCAGGCGGGCGGCCTGCACAGCTTTATGCATTGGAATAAACCGATTCTGACGGACAGCGGCGGATTCCAGGTGTTCAGCCTGGGGGATCTGCGCAAAATCACCGAGGAAGGCGTGCAGTTCCGCAGCCATATCGACGGCAGCGCGCATCTGTTTACGCCCGAGAACGTGATGCAGATCGAGCAGGATCTGGGGGCAGATATTATCATGGCGTTTGACGAATGTGCCGCCCACGATAAGCCCTATGCCTATGTAAAGGATTCCATGGAGCGCACCATGCGCTGGGCAGAGCGCTGCCAGAAGGCAAAGACGCGGCAGGATCAGGCGCTGTTTGGCATTGTGCAGGGCGGCATGTTTGCCGATTTGCGCCGCCAGAGCGCCCGCACCATCAACGCCATGGGATTCCCCGGCCATGCCATCGGCGGCCTCAGCGTCGGCGAAGAGAAGTCGGTGATGTATGAAATGCTGGAAGTGACGACGCCGCTGTTGGACGAGCACAAGCCGCGCTACCTGATGGGCGTGGGTTCGCCCGACTGCCTGATTGAGGGCACGGCGCGGGGCGTGGATATGTTCGACTGTGTCCTGCAGAGCCGCACCGCTCGTATGGGCACGGCGTTGACCAGCCGGGGCAAGATAAATCTGCGCAACGCCAAATACGCAGCCGATTTTTCACCTATTGACCCGGAATGCGACTGCTATGCCTGCCGCAATTTCAGCCGGGCCTATATCCGCCATCTGGTGACGGTGGGGGAGATTTTGGGGGCGACGCTGCTGACCATTCACAACATCCGTTTTTCCGTTTCGCTGATGGAGCAGATGCGTGAAGCGATCCTGCAGGGAGATTACCCCGCCTTCCGCGAGGAGAAGATGCGGCAAATGGGCTATTCATGTATTGACATCGGCAGGGATTTTGCATTATCATAATCTGGTTAGAGTATGTATGAAAGACAGATGGAGGAACAACAATGCCTGAAAGTTTTATTCAAAGCGTATCGAGCTATCTGCCGATCATTTTGCTGATGATCGTCTGTGTGGCAGTGATGATCATTCCGCAGAGAAGAAGAGATAAGAAGTTCAAACAGATGCTGGACGCGCTGAAGGTGGGCGATCGTGTCAAGACGATTGGCGGGATCTACGGCAAGGTAGTGCGCATCAAGGAAGATCTGTTGACCATCGAGACCGGCTCGGAAAAAACGCAGATTGAAATTTCCAAGGACGCGATTTCGGCCGTGGAAAACGGAGAAATTTCCAAGGATTCCAAGTGAGAAAAGTGAGAAATAAAAAAGCAGCCAGCAGGCTGCTTTTTTACGTTCCCGCAAAAGTGTGCGCTGTACAGGCCGGGCAAAGGCAGTCAGCGGTTGCCCGTCAAAATAAAGGAAATGAGCGCTTCCGGGTCTTCAAAGGCATCGTAATCGCCCAGGATGCCCTGACGGTGATAGACGATTCCCTTTTTTTCATTGGCTTCCAGGCAATCCAGCAGAGTCTGCTCGCCGTATCTTTTGAGAAACAGGGTAAATGCAAAGGGCTTGATTTTGCCGAACATACCTTTTTGACAGGGCTGCTCGCATACATAGCAATGGGAAATGCCCTTTTCCAAAGAACACCTGCGGTTTTCGCAGTGATCGGAGCCGGGGCAGCTGCTGGAGTTGCAGCCACGGCAGATTTCGTTGGCAGAACACAGGCAGCAGGCCAGGCCGCAGCGGGCAATGCCTAATTTGCGTTTCATAAACAAATACCTCCTTAGATGATATGCAAAAAGTGCACCGCGGCAGGAAAGTGACCGGCTGCGGCAAGGGGAAAGGCGGGCTTTAAAACTCGATGCCCCGGCGGGCGGGCAGACCGCGGTCGTAGGGGTGCTTGACGGCGGTCATCTCGGTATAGTAATCGGCCTCGGGCAGCAGAAAGCGGCCCTCCCGCCCGGTGAGAATGAGCTCGCACCTGCGGGCGTTGAGCAACGCGCGCAGCTCATCGAGCGTGCAGACACCCAACGAACAGGCATCCAGCACCTCATCCAGCGCGATGACAGAGGCGGCGCCGCTGCGCACAGCTTCGGCCGCCTGCTCGAAGAGCGTGCGCTGCGCCTGCAGAAACACCTGCTTTTCCGCCGGCTGCATCTGCCAGAAAAACCTGCCGCTGCCCGGCGCAAAACAGACCGGGATGCCCAGCTGCCGCAGAGCAGCGACCTCGCTGCTGCGGCCATCCTTGAGAAAACAGAAAAGCTGTGCGGGCAGGCCCGCGCCGTGGGTGCGCAGCAGTTGCCCCAGGGCGGCGGTCGTTTTGCCCTTGCCGGAGCCGCAATAGAGATGAATACAGGTCGGCTGCATAGAAAATCCTCCCTTGATATAAAAGCGACAGTTCAGAAAATGCTCTGCGCATCCTGCGGGAGCGTGCGCACATGGCGGAAAAAGGCATGGCTGGCCTCTGCCTCTTCGGCATCGTAAACAAGCCCGCTCTGCGCCTGCAGGTACAGCGCCGTTTCATGGAACAGCAGGCAGGCGGCATCCACACGCTCCCACAGCTGCGCGAGGTCGCTGTGGAAATAAGTCCGGCAGAGGCACTCCCATAGCGGTGCGGGTAAAAAGTCCTGCAAATATTTGCAGGATTTGCCGACCGACAGGGCGAATCCCCGCTCGAAGCCGCCGCGCCAGTTCAGCAGCTTAAGCAGCTGCGGATGGCAGGTGCGGTAGAACATGGCATGGGTATAGGGCAGTTCCAGGCGCCACAGGCCTTTGGCTACATGATTGAGGCACCACCAGAACTCGCTGCAACAGGCGCGAAATTGTGCCTGGGTGGGCTGCTTTACCCGTCGGCGCCGGGGCCGAGGGAAAGAGGCCATCTTTATCCAGCAGGATCAGGCAGAGGCCATCCTGCTGGGGATCGGCTGCATCGGCAGTCTGCACGTGCAGATCCAGCCGGTTGCCGTCGGCCAGCTGAATCAGCCAGCCATAGCTGCGGTCGAAATCCACATCCAGGCCGAGGCCGCGGTCGATCTCCTCGGGGCGCTGCAGATACAGGCGCTGGCCGAAACGGTCTATCCAATGGGGGTCGGTATAAAACGGGCGCGTCTCCCGCACGATATAGACGATGTCATAATCACAGAACAGATCCTTCCGGGCATGGGGGTTGGTGCGCGAGCCGTTTTGACAGACGGCGCGGATGCGTTCGTCTGCACGAGCCACGCCCAGGATCAGCTCCAGCATTTCCTTTTCGCTGCGTATGGTAAACACCTCCTGCGTACTGTTTTTTCCGTTTCAGTATAGCACGGGAAGGAAAAAAGGGAAAGTGCGGCCGGCCGCTTGCCCGCATGGCCGGCATATGCTAAAATGGCGGTATGAAAAGACAGATGAAACGATTTTTTTGTATTGTAACATTGTGCCTGATGCTGACGTGGGCTGTGCCGGCTGCGGTACAGGCCAACACCATCGGCGACCTGCCCATTGAAAAAGGGCAGGAGGGCAGCGGCGTGGTAATTTTGCAGCAGCGGCTGATCGATTTGGGATATCTGCATTTTCGAGCGACCGGCTACTTTGGCGACATGACCAAAACGGCGCTGCAGGATTTCCAGAAGCGCAACGGCCTGCAGCGGACGGGCAGCCTGGATACGGATACCTATGTGGCGCTTTTTGCCAAATCGGCCGTGCGAGCGGCGGCGGGCACGGCAATTAGCCGGGTAACAGGGCCGCGGCTGTTGGCCACTGCCAAAGCTTACGGAGAGCTGGTCAGCTGGAAGGAAGTCGATCCGGTTTTTGCCGAGGGTACGCGGGCAACGGTGCAGGACCTGTATACCGGCTACACCTATGAAGTGATCCGCACCGGCGGACAGCACCATGCAGATGTGCAGCCGGCGGGAGAAGAAGCGCTGCATGTTTTCAAAAAATGCTTCGGCGGTTCCTTCACCTGGGAAAAGCGCCCGGCTGTGGTGGAAATCGCGGGGCGGAAATATGCAGCATCCGTTTTTGGATATCCCAACGGGGATGCGTCGGCAGGATACAGCTCGCTGGAGGGCAGCATCTGCATTTATTTCCATGAAAGCACTTCGGATATCGGCGGAATTGCCGATGCCGAGCACACCACCAACGTCTACCTGGCGTCGGCGCAGGCGGGGGCGATCAAATGAACCTGCAAATCACCCGGCTGCAGCCCCAGAAGCGCAAAAAGGGGCGGTTTAACCTGTTTACGGAGGATGGATTCCTCACCTCGCTTTCTTATGAGACCATCCTGAAATTTGGCATTCGGGAAAACGGCTGCATAGAAAGCGAACGTTTGGAGCAGGCTAAGCAGGACGATACGGTAAAATATGCCAAGGAACAGGCCATGCAGTATGTGGCCTATGCGCCGCGCAGCAGCAGCCAGGTGCGCAAGCGGCTGCAGCAAAAAGGGGTGGATGAGCAGAGCATTAACTGTGCGTTGGAAACGATGCGCCGCTATGGCTATATCGACGATGCCGCCTATATCCGCGAATTTGTGCGCAGTTATTCGGCAAAGCTGGGCGAGCAGGCTATCCGCCAGAAGCTGCTGCAGAATGGCGTGGCAGGCAGCCTGATCGACGAGGTGCTGGAACTGCCCGAACAGACGCAGCTGGAAGCGGCGCGCGCCTGCCTGCGCAAGAAACTTCCCGCCTGCCGGCAGCTGGAGCCGCAAAAGACCAGGCAGCGCCTGTATGGCGCCCTTGCCCGCCGCGGTTTTTCTGCGGAAATCATACGCCACGCCATGGAAGAGGAGCAAATAGCCCTGGAACAGGAATGAAGGCGGCAAATTGTGAAGAAATCATGAAATAACAAAAAGTGGAGTAAATGGAAGAAAACGGGAGGAAACGCGAGGTCTTCCGATAAAAACGGTAGAAATCGTGGGATGATAACTCTTGTATAATTTTCGTACATCCCTATAATAAGAATTGTTAGCACTCGGATAAGAAGAGTGCTAATACATGAATCCAGTACAGAATCACATGAATTATTATTTTTAAAGGAGAATATCTTATGAAATTGAGACCTTTAGCAGACAGAGTAGTCATTAAATCCGTCGAAGCAGTAGAGACGACCAAGAGCGGCATCGTGCTGCCGGGCAGCGCCAAGGAAAAGCCCCAGATGGCAGAAGTGGTGGCAGTCGGCCCCGGTGGATTGGTGGACGGCAAGGAAATCAATATGCTGGTAAAAGAAGGGGATAAAGTTATTTATTCCGAATATGCCGGCACCAAAGTAAAGATGGACGGCGAGGAAGTTATCATCGTGCGCCAGGCAGACATTCTGGCAATCGTGGAATAATGCGGGCTCATGAATAAGAATTGAAAACGGAGGATAGAATCTTATGGCAAAACAGTTAAAATTCGGTGAAGATGCAAGACGCGCCCTGGAAAGCGGCGTAAATCAGATTGCGGATACAGTTAAGATCACGTTGGGGCCGAAAGGCAGAAACGTGGTGCTGGATAAGAAATTCGGCTCCCCGCTCATCACCAACGACGGCGTGACCATCGCTAAGGAAATCGAGCTGGAAGATCCTTTTGAAAATATGGGTGCACAGCTGGTGAAGGAAGTTGCTACCAAGACCAACGACGTGGCCGGCGACGGCACGACCACCGCTACCCTGATGGCTCAGGCGATTATCCGCGAAGGCCTTAAGAACGTAACCGCAGGCGCTAACCCCATGGTAATCCGCAACGGCATCAACAAGGCAACGGAAGCGGCAGTGGAAGGGCTGAAGGAGATGTCCAAACCCATCGAAGGCAGCGCTGCTATCGCACAGGTTGCGGCAATTTCCGCCAGCAATGATGAAATCGGCCACCTGATCGCTCAGGCGATGGAAAAAGTGGGTAATGAAGGCGTCATCACCGTAGAGGAATCCAAGACCATGAAGACCGAGCTGGTCGTTGTGGAAGGCATGCAGTTTGATCGCGGCTATGCTTCCGCTTACATGGCTACGGATACCGACAAGATGGAAGCCGTTCTGGACGATCCGATGATCCTCATCACCGACAAGAAGATCTCCAACATTCAGGAAATCCTGCCCGTGCTGGAGCAGATCGTACAGATGGGCAAGAAGCTGCTCATCATCGCAGAAGATATTGAAGGCGAAGCACTGGCAACGCTGGTCGTCAACAAGCTGCGCGGCGTATTCAACTGCGTAGCCGTCAAGGCACCCGGCTTTGGCGACAGAAGAAAGGCCATGCTGGAAGATATCGCTATCCTGACCGGCGGTACCGTCATTTCCGAAGAAGTCGGCCTCGAGCTGAAGTCGGCAACTGTGGATATGCTGGGCAGAGCGCGCCAGGTGAAGGTGGATAAGGAAAACACCATCATCGTAGAAGGCAAGGGCGATCCCGAAGCAATCAAGGCAAGAGTCAGCTCCATCAAGGCACAGATTGAGGAGACCACTTCGGATTACGATAAGGAAAAACTGCAGGAGCGTCTGGCGAAGCTCTCCGGCGGCGTAGCAGTCATCCAGGTCGGCGCTGCTACCGAGACGGAAATGAAGGAAATGAAGCTGCGCATTGAGGACGCACTGGCTGCTACCAGAGCAGCTGTGGAAGAAGGTATTGTGCCCGGCGGCGGCACTGCCATGCTCAAGGCAGAAGGCAAAGTCAAGGCATTGCTGGATACGGTTGAGGACGCCGATGAAAAGACTGGCGTCAAGATCGTACTGCGCGCTCTGGAAGAGCCGATTCGTCAGATCGCGGCCAACGCCGGCGTGGAAGGCAGCATTGTAGTAGAAAATATCCGCCGGAACCCCTCTGTTTCTTACGGCTATGACGCCAAGAGAGAGGTATATGTGGATATGATCGAGGCAGGTATCCTCGACCCGACCAAGGTAACCCGTTCCGCACTGCAGAATGCAGCTTCCGTAGCAGCAATGCTGCTGACCACCGAAAGCCTGGTAACGGATATCCCCGCAAAAGAGGAACCGGCACCGGCAGCAGGTGCTCCCGGCATGGGCGGCATGTACTAAGCCGTAAAAACGAAATACAACACACAAAAAAAGCGGAAAGCCGCAGGCAAATGCCTGCGGCTTTTTTGCGGCAGAAGCGCAGGATGCATGGACCAGCTTGCCGCTCATGGGAACGATGGACAGCTTGAGGATCTGCGCATGGGGAAAGGAGGTGTGGATTTGCGCTTCCACACTTTCGGGCATGGGATAGTGCCGGAAGCCGAGTGCGCGGATGACAGCAGGCCCGCTCCGATTCAATTTTGCGGATGCGGCCGAAGCCGATGGCGCTTTGGAGGTTCAGCGGCGATTCCCCCGCTCTGTGGGAGCCCCGGCCTAGGATGCACAAGGAAACTTTGGCATCGGCGGCAATGGCACCCGGCTTATGCCCTGCTTTGGCACAGTGGAACTACAGCTTGCCACCGGGATGCAGCTGATTGATGGAAAACGCATAGGGATAGCCACCCTCCCCATGTACAGCCGGGGCGCCGCGGGGTTTGTTGACCGGAATTTCAATACACGCCTGCCGGGACAGTGCCCGGGCAGACCTTCTCGTTGCTCGGAACAGGGGAACCCCCTGCATCGATTGCTGCGTTTCGTATACCACAACCGTGCGCCGGGCAAAATGCGCGCCAAAAGATTGTAATGCGGCCGTATTTGGCATATAATAGGAAACGGACAAGATGTTTTGAAGCACAAAGGAGCGAGTACATTGAACTACGGTTTTGTGAAAGTGGCGGCGGCAACGCCCCAAATAAAAGTGGCAGACTGCACTTTCAATGGGGAGCAGATTCTGCATTGTATGGAAGAAGCGGCCGGGCAGGGCGCGAAGGTGCTGGTATTTCCCGAACTGTGCCTGACCGGCTATACCTGCGGCGACCTCTTTTTGCAGCAAGCGCTGCTGAATGCGGCCGAGCAGGCGCTGCTGAAGCTGGCGGAGCAGACGCAGGAGATGGAATTGCTCTGCCTGGTGGGGTTTCCGCTGCGGCAGGGCAGTGCCCTTTACAACTGCGCGGCAGTGTTGTATCGCGGGCAGATCCTGGGCTTTGTGCCCAAAGAAAATATCCCCAACTACGGAGAATTCTATGAACTGCGCCACTTTACGCCGGCGCCTGCGCAAAATGGCGAGGTGAGTTTCGGCGGAAAGCAGATTCCCTTTGGCAGCAGGCTGATTTTCTGCTGCCGCCAGCTGCCGGAGCTGAGGGTGGCGGCGGAAATCTGCGAGGACTTATGGGTGGCAAATCCGCCCTCCGGCGCCCATGCGGCGGCGGGCGCGACGGTGGTGGCCAACCTTTCGGCCAGCGATGAGACCATCGGCAAGAGCGAGTACCGGCGGATGCTGGTGCAGTCGCAATCGGCCAGGAGCGTCTGTGCATACCTGTATGCCGATGCGGGAGACGGCGAATCGACGACGGACATGGTCTTTGCCGGGCACAACCTGATCGGCGAAAACGGTACCATTCTGGCAGAGAGCACGCTCTTCCAAAACGGGGTGATTTATTCCGAAATCGATGTACAGCGGCTGGAAGCGGAGCGGCGGCGCATGAACACCTACCCGGCCGGGCAGGCGGATGGATACCTGCACATTGCCTTTGACATGGAGCTGCAGGAGACGGCGCTGACGCGCAGCGTGGCCATGCGCCCCTTTGTCCCCGAAGACGGGGAGGATCGCAAGAAGCGCTGCGAGGGCATTTTTGCCATGCAGGTCAACGGCTTGAAAAAGCGCCTTTCCCACATCGGCGCCAAAACGGCGGTCATCGGCATTTCGGGCGGGCTGGATTCCTGCCTGGCGCTGTTGGTGACCGTGCGCACGATGGATGCGCTGCAGCGTTCCCGCAAAGATATTCTGGCAGTGACCATGCCCTGCTTTGGCACCACGAGCCGCACCAAGACCAATGCGGAAATCCTCTGCGAGCGGCTGGGCGTTTCCTTCAAAACGGTGGAGCTGAGCGAGAGCGTGCTGCTGCATCTGCGTGACCTGGAGCACCCGACAGACGTTTACGATGCGGCCTATGAAAATGCCCAGGCCCGCGAACGCACGCAGGTGCTGATGGATCTGGCCAACCAGACGGGCGGCATTGTCATTGGCACGGGCGACCTTTCCGAGCTGGCGCTGGGCTGGGCGACCTATAACGGAGACCATATGTCCATGTACGGCGTCAACGGCAGCATTCCCAAGACGCTGGTGCGCTATATGGTGGAATTTGTCGCAAAGGATTCGGGGGATGCGGAGCTGTACCGTGTGCTGATGGATATTCTGGATACGCCGGTCAGCCCCGAGCTGCTGCCTGCGCAGGATAACGAGATTGCACAAAAGACGGAAGACCTGGTGGGCCCCTATGAGCTGCACGATTTCTTCCTCTATCAGATGATGCGCTGCGGATTCTCGCCCAAAAAGGTCTATCATCTGGCAAAATACGCCTTTGCAGGGGTGTTTTCGGAGGAAACCATCCGCAAATGGCTGCGCACCTTCTATTGGCGCTTCTTCTCCCAGCAGTTCAAACGCTCCTGCCTGCCCGATGGCCCCAAGGTGGGCTCGGTAACGCTTTCGCCCCGCGGCGATTGGCGCATGCCCAGCGATGCCTGCGCGCGCATCTGGCTGGACGAGCTGGCAGAGCTGGATGCACAGAAGGCATAATCAACCTACATCAAAAAAGCCCTCGCTCGGCGGGGGCTTTTTCATACGGAATGCTTGACAAATTCCCGGCAAAAGCTAAAATAAAATTAAGAAACAGTTTTTCAATTTGAACGCAAGCGAGCGCTGCCTCCCGGAGAGGGAAAATGCAGGGCGGGTTTCTTGCGGAGCAAATGGGAAAACTGTTTTTTTCTGTGGAAAAAGAGAAGGGCAGGGAAAAAGGAAAGAGGCGTGGGAAAGGAGAAAACCATGAAAAAGTGGATGAAATGGTGTGTAGTTTGCGTTGTGATTGTTTTGATCGCGGCGGTCGGGATATGGCTGGGGAAGGCGGCCCTTGATAAAGAAAAGCCTTCGGCGGAGGAAAGCAAAATTCCCTTGAAACGCAATACGAAGGGAACCGTGTTCTTTGGCGGGTCGAGGGAATACGGCGCATATATTCCGAAACTGAAAGAAATGGCGGCACAAAACGACGAAGTGGAGGAACTGGATATTCCGCTCTATGAAGTGGAGGAGTTGATGTACAATACCAACGGTGCCTTTTATATCGGAAGGGATTGCGCAATGTATCGGGGATCGGTCAACACGCGCCCTTATACCAATAGCATTTTGAATTCTTTTCCTACGGAAGCAATTCGCCAACGGGATGAGAACAGTATGTATTTTATTTACCAGAGCGACAGCGGCTTCTATTTGTATCTATTCTTTTCAGAGGAGAATGGGGATCCCGATTGGGATGGATTGAATACGCCCATTGGCTATCCGATCGTGATTCAAAAAATGCTGAGCTATGAAGATTTTGCCGGGGTTCAGGTGGGAGACGGCGTGGAAAAGCTGCGGGAAATCGACCCGGTGATTGAGATTTATGAAAGTATGTTTTTTGATCATTTCACATGGAATACTTATGCGGCAGAACATCATCGTAAAAATAATAATCCGATTTCGTCGGTACATTATTTAAAGGATGGTCTGTTGAAAATCGAGTATGATATCGTGGATGATACGCAGCTGGTGGTGGAAAATATCATTTTTAATGAGAACTATGATTTGACCAACCTTTATGGCGAGACTTACAACTACCGCATCTTGCCGCAGGATTTACCCGAAGCATAAGGATAATCCGAAGCGGGAAAGCCCTCGCCCGGCGGGGGCTTTTTAGAGGAAATGGGCTGGCAATAAATGACAAAATAATGAATATTTCCCGGAAAATATATACTTTTTTCAAAAAAGGTAGTAGAATTGATTTATCTATACGATAAGAAAGGTTTTTTTCTATGGAAGGCACGAGAAAGCATTCCTGGGGAATCCGGGAAAAAACTGCTTCCCATGGCCGCCCGGCGGCTGCAGGGCAGGAAGCATTACATAAAAGAGCATGGAACGGTTTGTTCGGAAAGGGCAAGCCCCTTTGGATGCGCCTTATCGGGAGTGTGGCCCTGTTGCTGGCAGTTGCGGTGGTGGCACTGGCAGTGGTGGCTGTTTCCATGAAGGAAGAATCCTCTGCGCAGGCGGCGCAGGCAGAACAGAGCGAATTGCAGCAGGTGGCAAGCCCTGCGCCCGGCAGCGGCTGGCAGCAGGCAGATGTGAAGCAGGCGCTGGCGGCTTTCAGCTACCGCCCGGCAGAACAGCAGCAGAGCTGCTATACCATTGGCGCAGAAGGTGCCGAGATTATTACCGGTATTCACGGGCGGCTGATGGAGCTGGGCTATATGGAGGCAGATGAACCTTCCGCCACCTATGGAGAGACGACTGCCCAGGCAGTGAAATTGTTTGAACGCAAAAACGGGTTTGAAATGGATGGCATTTTGACCCAATACGAATATGAGCTGCTGATGTCCGACCAGGCAGCAAAGTACAGCGTTTCTCTGGGCGATGAAGGCACGGACGTAAGCGAATTGCAGAGCCGCCTGGTGGAACTGGGCTTTTTGGAGGATGTAACAGGCGAATACGGCATCTATACCCAAAAAGCGGTAAAAGCATTCCAGAAGGCCAATGGGCTTTCGGTGGACGGCACCATCGGCTCCGAGACCAGAGAAATGCTCTATTCCGAAGAGGCCAAGGGCAAAGCGCTTTCCTATGGCGATCAGGCGGAAATTTTGAAAACGTATCAGCAGAAGCTGAAAGAACTGGGGTATTATAACGGGGCGATGGACGGCTTCTTCGGCAGCGGCCTGCAGGATGCGGTCAAGGCATTCCAGAACAAGAACGGCCTGATTGCGGACGGCGCCATCGGCAGCATGACGGCAGAAGTCCTGATGTCGGCAGAGGCACAGCCCAGTGCCTACAGCCTGGGCGACAGCGGCGATACCGTGAGAAAGATACAGGAACGGCTGGTCGAACTCAAATATATGAGCGGCGTGACCGGGTATTTCGGAGAACATACCGAAACGGCGGTCAAACGTTTCCAGAACCAGAACGGCCTGACGGCAGATGGCAAGGTGGGCGCGAAGACGATGGAAGTGCTGTTCTCAGACAGTGCCAAGAAATATACGGCGCCTTCGGGCGGCGGCTCGACGGGCGGCTCTACAGGCGGCTCGACGGGCGGCTCCACAGGCGGTTCGACGGGTGGCTCCACGGGTGGCTCCACAGGCGGTTCGACGGGTGGCTCCACGGGTGGCTCCACAGGCGGCAGCACCAAACCGCCGGCAGGCAATGAGGCGACGGACAGCGCCGATTCCTCCAAGGTGGAGCAGTTTATCGCCGTGGCCAAGAGCAAGCTGGGCTGCAAATACGTGTTGGGTGCAAAGGGCCCGGATACGTTTGACTGCTCGGGCTTCGTCTACTGGTGCCTCAATCAGGTGGGCGTCAAACAGTCGTACATGACTTCGGCCGGCTGGAAGGCGACGACCAAATATCCCATTGTCACCTCCATGGGCGATTTGGAAAAGGGCGACGTTATCAGCTATGAAGGGCATGTGGGCATTTACATCGGAAACAATCAGATGATCGACGCGTCTTCTTCGGAAGGTAAAGTCCGCATTACCAATATTTACAGCGTTTCCTATTGGAAGAAACACTTCATCAAGGGGTGCCGCATCTTCTAACAGAACGCGTATTTGCGGAATATCAATTGCAACGGGAAATCCCTGCCGCGCTGCGGCGGGGATTTTTTTGCGCCGGCGGGCATTCTTTTGCGCATTGAAGCGAAAAAGCGTGCAGCAGGAGCCGGAATATTGTATAATCAGGGTAGAAATAAGGCCGGGTGGCGGCGGAAATGAGGAAACGGAAAGATGGATTTTACGATCAGAAATGAGCGCTTTGCGGATTATGAAGCAGTGGAAATCCTGACGCGCGAAGCTTTTTGGAACGTCAACGTTCCGGGCTGCAATGAGCATTATCTGGTGCACACCATGCGGGAACACAGCGATTTTGTGCCCGAACTGGATTTTGTGCTGGAAACAGGCGGCGAAGTGGTGGCCAACATCATGTATACCAAGGCGCGGCTGAAGGACGATGCGGGAAATACCAAAGAAATCCTGACCTTTGGGCCGCTCAGCGTGCTGCCCGCCTATCAGCGCCTGGGGCTTGGCAAGAGGCTGATCCTCCATTCCTTTGCAAAGGCGGAAGCGCTGGGCTATGATACGATTGTGATTTTCGGAAACCCGGAAAATTACGTCAGCCGCGGCTTTAAAAACGGGAAGCACTATAACGTTTCGCTGGAGGGAGGCTTTTTCCCCGTCTCCCTGTTGGTCAAGGAGCTGAAGCCGGGCGCGCTGGATGGCAGGCACTGGGTCTTTGAAGAGAGTTCGGCCTGCGAAATCGATGAAGCGGCGGCAGCGGCATTTGACGAGGAATTTGAGCCGAAGGAAAAGGGCTATCAGCCAAGCCAGGAACTTTTCTATATTTACAGCCATTCGGCAGTCATCCGCTGAGGGTGCACGGGCGGCGGGCGGATGCGGCTCACCCGCGGCCGTGGAACAAAAAAAGAGAAATGCTCTGAGGAACAACAGGCATTTCTCTTTTTTATACAGCCGTGTGCGCGCAGGGCGGTTTGACCGGAAAAATGTGCATATAAAAAGGCACCAATCAAAGTGGTGCCTTTTTGCTGAAACGGATCAGAGGCCGGCCAGGAACCTTATCCACGCCGCCGGGAATGATAGAAACTACAAGCGCCTATTCGCATAGGGCGCTTTTTTTGTGCTTGTTTGCTGTGGCAAAGTCAAAGAAACAACATTACAAAGGGCGACAGCGGAAAAGCAAAGACAGCAGCAGAAGCAACGCAGCAGAAACCAGAAAGATGCGGAAAAAGACAACGATACCATTTCCTTTTTGGCGAGGGTTTTCAGTGCTTTTGCGCCTGAGAGAAGCGGATTGCGCGGCAGAACGTTTATTAGAGGGGGAAAGGGTCGCCTTGCTGCAGGATGGACGGATGCAGGCGAGCACAGCATTGCACATCTGCGATGCTGCTTTCTTTTTAGCGGAGCTTTTTGATCCTTTTGTATCCGAAAGGGAAGCGGATTGCGCGGCAGAGCGCTCATAGAGGGAGAGGGGGTCGCGTTGCTGTAGGATGGACTGATACAGCCGATCACAGAATTGCACATCTGCCGCTTCTGCACAAAATAAATCGAAGGGAATTTCCCCATGGGCGAGGCGATTGCGTTTATGGCGAACGGTTATCAGCCGTTGCAAATCGCTGTCGAAATCAGAGATTGCCGGGGCGGCAGTGTTTTTCAGAGATTCCATTTCTGAAATATAGAGCGTAACGCCGTAGGGCTGAGCAAAGCATTCTCCGCACAGCTTATCCAGGCGCCCAAAGGCTTCAAACAAAGCAACATTATAGTCACGATAGGAGGTACAGGTTTTCATATCATTCTGCCAAAGAGGAAATTTATCAAAAAGATATGCTCCTATATTAACAGCAAAACCATTGGAATGCAACCTGCGGCGCGGGCTGACATTGTTTCTGCGGCAACAAAAGCATTGGTTTCCATAACAGAGCTCCTTTGTAATTTGCTAACACTGTTAGCAAGTTTGTCACAAATGGGGTGGGAGGTCAATAGCCGCAGCCGCATGTTCATCAAATTGTAACAGATTGGATACAGGGAATCAAAAAAGCAGTTTCCACGGGGGAAGCTGCTTTTGTTTTATCCGGAAAGGGGAAAGAAGGGCGCAGTGCTCAGCACTGGCTGCGGGTTTCCCAGAATGCGCGGATGGCTGCTTCGCAGGCGGGCAGGGAGCCCTGGGCGAAGAAGGCATCACGCCCGCCGCCGCGGCCGCCGAGTGCGCCGTTGAGGCGCTTGACAAAGGCGCGCACGTCGCCGCCTGCCTGCCCGACGGCATATTGATAGCCGGAATCATCGCTGCCCGAGCAGACGAGGCACAGGCCGCCGCAGCGCTCCATGACAGCCACGCACAGCCGCCGCACGGATGCCGCATCCGGCTGCGGGGCGAACAGGAGCACATCCCCCTTGCCGGCATACTGCGCCGCCAAAGCGGCAAACTGCTCTGAACGGAGGGCAGCCAGCTGCTCCTTCAGGGAAGCACATTCCCCAAGCAGGCGCTGCACTGCGGCCGCCGTTTCGGCAGGTTTGGCGGAAAGCAGGCCGCTGATCAGGCGGTTTTGTTCGCTCATGCGGGAAAGCCAGTTAAAAGCGCGCTCGCCGCTCAACATCTCAATGCGGCAGCCGCTGCGGAAATGCTGCACCGACAGCAGCTTGACGAGGCCGATCTCGCCCGTCTGCCGCACATGGGTGCCGCAGCAGGCGCAGGTATCCGCGCCCGGGAAGCGGACGATGCGCACCTGCCCCTGAATTTCCTTTTTGCTGCGATAGGTCAGCTGCTCCAGCTGTTTTTCGGAGGGCAGCAGAATTTCCACCGGATGGTTTTGGCGGATGTAGGCATTGGCTTCGGCTTCGATTTCCGCCAGCTGCTCAGGGGAGAGCACGCCGTTGAAGTCGATGGTGACGGTATCGCCGCCCAGATGAAAGCCCACGTTATCAAACCCGAAGCGGCTGTGGATCAGCCCGGAGACGATATGCTCCCCCGAATGCTGGCAGGTGAGATCCGCGCGGCGGGCGGCATCGATTTCGCCTTCCACGATGCTGCCGGGGGCGAGAGGGGCATCGGTATTATGCAGAATACGGCCCGCCTGCTCCTGCACATCGAGGACGGCGGCGCCGCCCAACGTACCCAAATCGCAGGGTTGCCCGCCCCCCTCGGGGAAAAAGGCGGTGGCATCCAGCTCCACGGCATAGCCATGGGCAGCGGGGGTGCATTGCAGCACGGTGGCAGAAAAGCGGCGCAGGGTGACATCCTGTTCATATAATTTGCGTGTAGGCATAAAAAACCTCCCAAAGAAAACATTTCCTGTCATTTTGCATCGTTTACAGAATCTATCCTGAAAAGCCGAGCGCGATGCTCCGGCATTTCTTCCTTGCTCGAAATTCGCTTTTCGCCTGAACCCGGCGCATTTTCTGACAAATCAGAGGTAAAGGCTACCGGGGCTTTCGGCGAATTTTTTCGCAACGGAGCAAGGCGATTCTTTTCTATTATACAGAAAAAACGGGGCGGCGGCTATTTTTTCCTGAAAAAAGCTGCTGCCCCGTTTTGGGGGAGGTTATGCATCTTCCTTTTGCGGGAAGGAAGCGGCGGCGAGGCAGGCCAGGCCCGAGCCCAGCATGCCGAGGGCGGAAGGGACTTCCAGTTCGCCCAGCGCTGCGAGGACGGCCACTGCCACGCCCATGGCCAGAGCCACTGCCTGCAGGATCGTCCGGATCAGGGGCGCGAGCTCCTTCCCGCGCCGGCCGGGCGCTGCCTGCCCCTGCATCAGTTCTTCCATGCTGACGTGAAACAGTTCTGCCAATTTGGGCAGGGTATTGACATCCGGGCAGGAGAGATCCCGCTCCCATTTGGAGACGGCCTTATCCGTTACGCCCATTTTTTCGGCCAGCTCAAGCTGTGTCATGCCGTGTTGTTTTCTGAATGCTGCGATCATTTTGCCAGGTGATTTCTTTTCCATTGATTTCAGGTTCCTTTCTTGGGATGGCGGCCGCCGCTTGCGCGAAAAGCTCATGATGCACCCGGCCGTTTGCTGCTTTTATGGTAACACGCTTTGGGCGGGTTAGGCAATCGACCGGCAGTTTATTTTGGCAGACTTGCAGTTTACCTGCGGCCGCGCGGCCGCAGATGGCGGGCGGCGTTGGGAAATATTAGGAAATTGTGAAAAAATGAAAGAAAGGGGTGTCGTTTTGGAAACGGTTTCGGTATAATAGAAAGCACGGGAACGGAAAGGAGCGAAGAAAGAAATGGCTGGATTATGCATGGCAGTGATCGGGGCAGGCAGCACCTATACGCCAGAGCTGGTGGATGGGCTGATCCGCAGGCAGCGGCAGCTGCCCCTGGAAGAACTGCGGCTGATGGATATTGATGCCCGCAAAAATGAGATTGTGGGCGATTTTGCCGCGCACATGCTGCAGGCGGCGGGTTTGCGGGTGAAAATCGTGCGCACGGGGCATCTGCGTGCCGCGTTGGAGGGCGTGGATTTTGCCGTCGCGCAGGTGCGGGTTGGCGGGCTGGCTGCCCGGCGGCTGGACGAGACGATTCCCCTGAAATACGGCCTGCTGGGGCAGGAGACGACGGGCATCGGCGGCATGATGAAGGCGCTGCGCACCATCCCTGTCGTGCGCAACATTGTGCGCACCATGGAGGAAGTGGCGCCGGGTGCCACGCTCATCAATTTTTCAAACCCCTCGGGGTTGGTGGCACAGGCGCTGCTGGGGGAAGCGCCGTCGCGCAAGCTGATCGGGCTGTGCAACGTGCCGGTGAATATGCAGGCACAGGCGGCACGGATGCTGGGGGCGGCGCCGGAGGAGCTGGAATACGGCTTTGTGGGGCTCAACCATCTGCTGTACCTGAACAGTGTGCGGCAGAACGGGCGCGAGCGCATCGACGAACTTTTGCGGCAGCCATGGGAGCAGCTGCAGCAGAACATCCCGGACGTGCCGGCAGACATGGATTTCCTGCGGCATATTCAGGCGCTGCCCTGCAGCTACCTCAATTATTTCTACGCCCGTCGCGCCATGCTGCAAAAGGCGCAGGCAGCGGAGCAATGCCGGGCAGAGCAGTGCATGGACATCGAGCGGGAGCTGCTGGAACTTTACCGGCAGCCCGGGTTGTGCCGCAAGCCGGAAGCGCTCTCCAAACGGGGCGGGGCGCTCTATTCGGAGGCAGCTATCTCGCTGATGGAAGCCATCTGGTGCGACACGGGCGCGGAGCACGTGGTGAACGTTTTAAACGGCGGGGCCTACCCCTTTATGGCGGCAGACGACGTGGTGGAGGTGCAGTGCAGGGTAGGCCGCGGGGGATGCGAGCCGCTGCCGCTGTTTAGGCAGCCCCACCGGCACGTCATCGGCCTCATGCAGGCGGTGAAGGCCTACGAGCGGCTGACGGCGCAGGCCGCATTGGAAGGGGATATGGGCGCGGCGCTGGAAGCGCTGGCGGTGCACCCATTGATCGGAGATATGGATGCGGGCAGAGCCTGCCTGCAGGAGATGCTGCAGGCCAATCGGGCATATCTGCCGCAATTTTTTGAAAAGGAGCAAAGGATATGAAAGAGTATGTACTGGCGATAGACGGCGGTGCGACCAAGACGCATCTGGTGCTCATGCATCTGGAGACGACCAAAATCTGGCGGGTGGAAGGCGGCCCTACCAACCATGAAGTGCTGCCGGGCGGATTTGATGAGTTGACGTTTACCCTTTCGGGGCTGCTGGGGCAGCTGTTTGGCCAGGCCGGCATTACGGCGGAAGAGGTTGCCTTTGCCTGCGTTGGGCTGGCGGGGGTGGATCTGCCCTATCAGCACCGCCGGGCGAGCCATATTCTGGAATCGCTGGGCCTGAAAGAGTACCTGCTGCTCAACGACGCGTTTTTGCCCATTCTGGCAGAGGCGGAGGACGGCAGGGGCATCGGCGTCATCAACGGCACCGGGTTTTCGGTGGCCGGGATTGACGCTTTCGGCAATCAGCTGCAGATTGGCGGATTTGGCGAATATTCCGAAGATTTCGGCGGCGGCAGCTGGTATGCCAAACAGGCAGTGGCGGTGGCTTACCGCAGCATTTATAAGGGCGGAGAGTCCACGCAGCTGCGGGAACGCATTTTTCAGAGCATGGAAGTGAAGAGCGCGGCGGGCATGATGGAAAGCGTGCAGCTGGGGCTGCAGAGCGACCCCAAGGAGACGCAGAAGCGGCTGTGCATCTGCCTGCACGAAGCGGCAGACGCAGGCGACGCGGCAGCGCAGGAAGTCTTTCAGGATTCGGCGCTGGAATACGCGGCCTGCATTCGCAGCATGCTGTTGCAGCTGAATTTCGCGATGCACCTGCGCATCCCGGTGATACTGGCGGGCACGCAGTTTGTCAAAGGCAGCGCGTATCTGCGGGAGATGCTGCTGACCATACTGCCTGACCGGTGCGACGTGCGCGTTTTGCAGGTGCCGCCCGTGCTGGGTGCCCTCTATGAGGCGCTGCGCCATCAGCGCTTTGCCATTACGCCCGAGTTCCGCGCTTACGCCGAGCAGGAGATCCGTTAAGGTACAGGAAACAGTGTGGGCAAAAACACGGTGAGACTGCATTTTGGCAGGCGGTAATGCAAGACGCACAGGAAAAGCTGCACGAGAAAATGCGATGCCGCACTGCATTGCCGAAAGCGGCAGCGCAAGACGCACGATAAAAAGGAGAAAAGGATGCAGGGACAGGAAAAATTTGACTATATTGTGGTCGGTGCAGGCCCGGCGGGCAGCGCCTTTGCCCTGCAGGCAGGGGACAAGCTGCGGATTCTGCTGCTGGACGGCAGTTTTCGCGGGCAGAAGCCCTGCGGCGGGTTGTTGGCACCCCAGGCGGCGCGGGCGCTGGCGGAAATGGGGCTGACGCTGCCCAGGGAAGTGCTGGCCGACCCGCAGATCTTCGCCGTGCGCACCATGGATTTGCAGACGGGCGCGGAGCGCAGCTATCCCCGCAATTATGTGAATATGGATCGGGCGGCCTTTGACGGCTGGCTGCGCAGGTTGGCCGGGGCGAAGGCGACGGTGCTGCAGGCGCGGGCGACGGCAGTGCGGCCATTGGAGCAGGGCGGCTGGGCAGTAGATTACGTGACGGCGGCAGGAGAGCGGGAGACGGCGCAGGGCGCGGCTGTTGTGGGGGCAGACGGTGCAGGCGGCATCGTGCGCCGCAGCTGCTTTGCGGAGCGGAGAATTCTCCACTATACGGCCATTCAGCAGTGGTTTACGCTGCGGGATGCGCCACTGTATGCCTGCGTATTTCATCGGCCGACCAGCGAGAGCTGCTCATGGCTGTTTTGCAAGGACCGCAAACTGGCCTTTGGCGGAGCTTTTGCGCCGTCGGGGGCGCGGGCCGGTTTTGAGGAACAGAAGCGCATTTTGCAGGAGCAATACGGCTTTTCCATGGCACAGCCGCTGCGCACCGAGGCCTGCGTGGTTTACCGGCCGCGGAGCAAGCGGGACCTTTGCCTGGGCGCAGGGGGCGTATACCTGCTGGGCGAGGCGGCGGGGCTGATCAGCCCCAGCTCCTTTGAAGGCATCAGCTATGCCTTGCGCAGCGGATGCAGGCTGGCTGAGGCAGCGCTGGCCGGCGGTGAGGTGGGCAGAAACTACCGCCGCGCGGCAGGGGCGTTATGCCGGGAGGTGCTCAGCCGCCGTTGGAAGCGACCCTTTATGTATTGGCCGAAGCTGCGGGGGCTGGTGCTGAAAAGCGGTGTACAGGCACTGAAAGGCAGCAAATAATGGGCGGCAGAAGTTGTTTTTTGGATACAGACAACCGATAAGAAAAAATCCATGCAGGTGGGAATGCCTTGCATGGATTTTTTTCATGAAGCGGGCGGGGGCTGCTACAAAGGCGAAAATTTTCATGAGGCGGGCGAGGGGATTGCTGGCGGAGGTGAAAATTTTCTTGAGGCGGGTGGGAGCCTGTTAAAAAAGCGGGAGTGTACGTTAAAAATTGACGGGGGCCCGTTGAAAA
>QANA01000013.1 GCA_003149735.1 Clostridiales bacterium
CCCGTCTGACTTCCTGTTAGAAATCAGACGGGATTTGTCCGTATGCACCCCGGAAACCGTCAGCTAACAGTTGATAAGTAAATTAGTTCCTTATCACTGTTAAGCCAACGTTTTCGGGGTTTTTTGGCGCACCTGCCGCGATTCGAACGCGGGACCTTCCGCTTAGGAGGCGGACGCTCTATCCTGCTGAGCTACAGATGCGAGTGGTATATTTGAAAGCTAAACATTATTTTATACTGATGGCAGAGGCGTGTCAAGCGTTAAGGCGGAAGGCGGCGCATAGAATAGGAGAAAGGAGGAAAACATGAAAATCCACGGGAAAAAGTATCTTTATATTGCAGAGCGGAATTTTTATTGGCAGGATTTGGCTCGATTTTTTGGATATCATCCGCAATATTTACGGCAGGCGAATGAAAAACTGGGCAATTATGTGTTGAAGGGAGAAGAAGTTCAACTTCCCTATAAAGGCTGCGGAGCAGGTATTTTTTATAAAACCTTTGCGTCGCAAACGTTGCTGCAGTTGTGTGACGGATTGGGTATGACGCCGGAACTTCTGCTGTCATATAATCCGGGATTATGGCCGCATAAGGTTTGCAATGGGCAGACACTATTGCTGCCGGCCGATATACAAAGCTATCGAAATGCAAAAATAGTGCAGAAACAGGTGGGGGAGGCATCCCTTGGGGAATGCCTGTTTGCTGCTAAAATGACACTGGAATTATTGGAACTGTTGAATCCCGATCGAGATATTCTGCATATGCAAAAGGGCGATTTGCTGCAAATGATCTGTTGGGAGGTAAAACAGTCACTTCCAACTTTTTACGATTTCTGATTTATGAAAAAAATGTGAAAAGAGCAAAAGAAAGAAATGACCGCTTTTTTCTTTTGACGGCTATGTTATAATAAAAGCAGGACATGATCGAGGAGAAATTACGTTGGATTTAGAAATTTTTGAATGTATATCCGAAGTACTGGAAGAGTATGAAGCAAAAAAGGATATTTATAAGCTGATAGCGGAGGAAGTGAAAGACTTTTTTGAAAAAAGTGTATTTTCCGAAAGCAGATATGAGCTATCTTTGATTTATCGCATCAAGTCGGCTGCCAGTATTCGGGAAAAACTCATACGCAATAATTATGAAGTGCAGAAGAACGGAGCAGATAAACTTCTGGCACGTATGCAGGATATTATCGGGCTGCGCATTGAGTGCAAGTTTATTGAGGAAGAGAAATATGCTTATGACCTGCTACGACAGCTGTTTCACAAAACAGAGGATCGGATTTATTACTATATGCCTTCCATGCCCAGAATTCGCCTGAAATTATCGGAGAAGCAGCCGCAGCTGCAAAAAAACGGATTTGAAATCTATAAAATAGACGGTTATTTTATGATGGGCAAAGAGGCAGTCAGCTTTGAATTGCAGATTAAAGCGCTGGTTAACTCTTTCTGGAGCGAGATAGAGCATCGCGTTGTTTATAAAAACCGTGACTATATGCTCTCGGATACCTTTGTGACCGATTTATTTACCTCCATTAAAGAAAGCCTGAATACGTTGGATAGTCAATTATATCTGCTGTATAAACGCTTTCGGCAGGATTCTGCGGCGCGGGATGAAGCAGTGGTTGAGCGTCAGAGAGAGCGCTCGGTAGAAATTTTTATTGCCAATATGGTATATGAAACCTTTGATCAGCTGATTTTGGAACAACTGGGTTTTTCCATTGACTTTAAAGCCAGCTGCGATGCCATCATTCGCTATTTTATGGAGCGGGAACATGTCAATGAGATGGAAGATTATGGGCGAATGATGATGCATATTTTTAATCGACTGGATCAGGCGAAAGACAGGCTACAACTGGTGGAACAGATCTTTTTTGATCGGGAACTTCATTATCCCGATGCGTTCACTCAGGCGCTTGGAGAATTGATCCGGCAGATGATCAATCAAAATTTCCGCTGGCATCTCTATTTTGCTATTCTTTTTGCCATGGAGGATAAACCCAAAGAAACCGCACTGGAAGAATTTGTAATATTCTATAAAAATGCAATTTTAGAGAACCGTATGCTGCTGGGGTTTGAAGAGCTGGATGAAGTGGAGGAACAGAGGATATTGAGCGATCTTCTGCAGAGCATAGCAGGGGTATTGCAGAAGCAGAAGAAAATTGAATTTTTGTGCGCAGAGGGGATGAAGCAGATTCATAAAGGGCTGAACTATATTTTGCCAGTGATCCGCGATGAACTTTCTCATGGAATTACCTGGGAAGCGTGCAAGGCTGAATATATGGAAAAATTTATAAACAGGATTTCCCGATAACTTGTACAAGGAACAGAAGATATATGCAAATAGAGAAGGAGGTTTGACGGAGGGATGCCTCAAAGTTCCTATGGAGAAGGGCTGGTCTGCTATATCTCTATGCGGAATTCATGCATAAGGAAAAATTTTTCACAAAAAATAAATCAGGTAAACCTTTTTTTCGCTTGCGCATATGGTTACAGTATGCGAAAAAAAGCGAGGAGGGAGGGACCTGCTTGGAATATATTATCGGCATCAGCCGGCAAGATATAGCACTGCGCCCCTTGGTGGAACATCGTTTACCGCTGCAGAGTGTTTTAAACGGAAGTATCCAGATCAAAAGGGAAGCGGATAATTATATATGGATGGAACTGTGTGGCCCGGCACAGGTATTAGCCTTGGCGGAGATACTGGCAGATATCATTGTTGAAACTATGCAGATCAAGTTTTTGATGCATGAAATCCGGTATTTCCACGAAATATCTTCGGAACGGGAACAGTGTGAATTGTTGATCGAAACGGTAAAATGCCTGTGGAAACAGGAAGGGAAAAGCGGAATCGAACGACAAAAGGCGGAAATCGGCAGGCGTATCGCCAAATGTATGTTGGAAGAAAGCAGGTTGATTTCTCTGGATGGGATTTTGCGTTTCCGGATGCAGGATTATTTGCACTGTTGGCGGGAAGCGTTGGATCAGGTTGCCCAGGAATTTACTCTGCGCAAGGAACAAAAAGAATTTATCAAGCTGCTGCGTTATCTGGTGAGTATGAAAGACCCTGGAACGGAATATGTTTGCGTCTGTTTGGAACAGGATGAGTATACAATGCGGGATTGCCGGGGCAGGGAGATCCGCATGGAAGATTATCTGTGGGAGGAAGATTCTACACGGGAAGATCGGTTGATCTCCCGATTGGTGGAGCTTTCTCCGGAGGTAATACAATTGGAGGATGTACAGGATGAGGTGCTGGTGCAGTTGTTGCGCGAAATTTTTGTGGGCAGAGTGCGCAGAGCACCTGAGCAAGTTGGGCAATAAACGGAGCAATGATTTGTTTCCGATGGAATAGGAATGGTACACTTATGAAAAAACTGACGATGTTTGTATTGGAGGATTGTCCTTATTGTAAGCAGGCTTTTGCGATACAGGAACAGCTGTGCAGGCAGGAGCCACGATATCGGGAGATTGAGATTCAGGTAATTGAGGAGGAGCAACATAAGGATATTGCAGCGCAATATGATTATTATTATGTTCCCTGCTATTTTATTGGCAAGCAGAAGCTGTTTGAAGGAGTTCCAACGCCGGAAATTATCCGCAATGTATTGGAAACCGCGCTGCAATAGTGCACTGCCTTGAAAAGCGGCGCAGGCAATGTTACAATAAAGAGACTAAAGAAAACAACGGATAGCCAAACGGGCAATCACAGGAGGAATCGATGCTGACGATAAAAGAGCTGTTCAGAAACGGAGAAGCATATGGTGGGCAGCAGGTAGAAGTAAACGGCTGGGTGCGCACTATTCGCGACAGCAAAGCAATTTGTTTTATCGAATTAAATGATGGAACTTTTTTTAAAAACCTGCAAATCGTATTTGAAGATGGAATCGTGGAGAATTTTAAAGAGATTTGCAAGATCGGTGCCGGCAGCGGCATTCTCTGCCGTGGAGAACTGGTACTGACGCCGGATGCAAAACAGCCTTTTGAGCTGCATGCCCGGCAGATCATCCTGGAAGGTGCCTGCCCGCCGGATTATCCGCTGCAGAAGAAACGCCATTCCAATGAATATTTGCGCACCATTGCACATTTGCGCCCCAGAACGAATACCTTTTCGGCTGTATTCCGCGTGCGTTCGGCAGTGGCTTTTGCAATTCATAAATTTTTCCAGGAACAGAATTTTGTTTATGTGCATACACCATTGATCACGACCAGCGACTGCGAAGGCGCAGGGCAGATGTTCCATGTGACGACGTTGGATATGGAAAATCCGCCCCGTACAGAGGATGGAAAAATCGATAGCAGCAAGGACTTCTTTGGAAAACCTGCCAATTTGACGGTATCTGGCCAGCTGCAGGGAGAAGCTTATGCCATGGCCTTTAAAAAGATTTACACATTTGGGCCGACCTTCCGTGCGGAAAACAGCAACACGCCTCGCCATGCATCCGAATTCTGGATGATAGAGCCGGAAATTGCCTTTGCGGATTTGCAGGACAATATGGATTTAGCAGAGCGCATGGTAAAATATATTATTCGTTACGTGATGGAAAACTACCCGGAAGAGATGGAATTTTTCAATAAATTCATCGATAAGGGTCTGCTGGAACGGCTGCAGAACATTCTGGATTCTGAATTTGCCCGCATTACTTATACGGAAGCGGTAGATATTCTGCTTAAATCCGGTCAAAAATTTGAATACCCGGTGAAGTGGGGAATAGACCTGCAGAGTGAGCATGAACGCTATATTACTGAAAAGGTTTATGGGAAGCCCGTATTTGTAACCGGGTATCCAAAGGAAATTAAAGCTTTCTATATGAGGCTCAATGAGGATGGCAAAACGGTAGCGGCTATGGACTTACTGGCGCCGGGCGTGGGGGAAATTATCGGTGGCAGCCAGAGAGAAGAACGTTGCGACGTTTTGGAGCAGCGCATTCTGGAAACGGGAATGAAGCTGGAAGACTATTGGTGGTATATGGAATTGCGTAAATTCGGCGGAGTAAAGCATGCCGGTTACGGATTGGGCTTTGAGCGGATGATCATGTATCTGACAGGTATGAGCAATATTCGCGATGTACTTCCGTTCCCCAGAGTTCCCAAGTGGGCAGAATTTTAAGTTGGAAATTGAAAAATATAAAAGGGCAAGGAACCTACGAGGTCCCTTGCTTTTTTGATATGGTATAGTTCGGCGAGGAAAAGTATAGCATATGGAAATGCAAAACTTCCGAATAGGTTGGAGCGATTTTTTATAACCTTTTTTCAAATAAAAGGAATTGGCAGGGTAAAGGCTGCCCAATTTCATCAAAATCACAGGGATCTACATTGCAGGACTGCAATAATTTGGTAAATCCAAATCGCTGGTAGAGACGCATATTCTGCGGCTGATTCTCTTCAACGCCAATGGTAAGCGCGGAGAAACCGAGCTGCCGGGCGCGCTGACAGACAGCCTGTAACAAACCGCTGCCATAGCCCCGGCCGCGCAGTGTGCTGATGATGCGAAAGGCGCATAAATAGGCTTTGCTGTAGCCATCGGCAAAAGAGGCATCCGGCAGACATTTAAATAGATATAGTTCACCGATTGGTTGCTTTTTTACTTCTGCGGTCCAAAATTCTGCGTTGCCATAAGCAATTTGATTGTAAAAATAGCGAAAAGTTTGGTTATGAGCAAATGGCCAGATTTGCTGCATTTCCTCCAGAGTACCTTTGCGATAAATAGGCGTAGCATCGTTGTGCAGCATCAGGATTCCTCTTTTTTGTTGTGTAGAGTAAGTATAAGAATTTCGGGCGGATTAAATAACCGAAAGGGAAAAGAACTATTACCCAATCCGCGTGTAATCGCCAGAGAGAAATTAGAAAAGTGATGCAAACCGGCGGTGTATTTTGGAAAAACGCCTTGCCCTGGAGCGAACAGGCCGCCGATGAGAGGCAGACGAAATTGGCCACCGTGCGCATGGCCGCTAAGCACCAATTGCACGTTTGCCCGGTTATAAAGCTCGATTAGCTCCGGCCGGTGGCTTAAAAGAATTTTAAATCCCGAAGCGGAAGCGCTTAAAGCCTGCAAGTGCTGCTGAAATACTGCCGTGCGGTGAGGGGATTTACTCTTTTGCTGAAAAGCCATATCGTCAAGCCCAAGCAGACAGATGGATTCTGTATTGCGATATAAAAATGCACTGCTATTTCGCAGCAAATGTACGCCTAATTGCTCTAATTGGGTGAATAAAGAAGCAACATGAGAATTTTTTGCCTCATTGTTGCCGCTGACATAATAAACGGGCGCTATTTGCAGGCAACCGGCCATCAACGTGAGCGCGGATTGCATGTTTGAACCAGTGTGCCCATCGATGAGATCTCCGCAAAAAGCGATCAGATCAGGCGCTTCCCGATGGAGGATTTCCAATACAGGCTGCTGATCCGCGGGAAAGCGTTTATTGTGCAGATCTGCCAGACATGCGATGCGAAAACCATCAAAGGCCTCAGGTAATTCGACGCTGGAATATTCCAATCGTGTGACAGAAAGACGGTTATTTTGTCGGTATAAAAATATGCTGAGCCCTAAACAGACCAGAATTGCCAAAAAAATATAGAACAATGGCAAACACTCCTTTCCTTTTTATCAGTATAGCATATTGCACAGAGAAAAATGGGGAAAGGAAATAGTGTTTACATAAATGTAAAAATCATGACGGAGCGTATTTCCGGGTGCTTTTTGCATATATAAAATTTTGCTGACCATTCAGTGCCAATGCCCTGCCGGGAAAGTATTGCCATCCAATATGAAAAAGAAAAAGGCACAGTCTTGTTGGAACTGTGCCTCTTAATATGTGTGTTCAGTCTTGGAAGAGATGCAGAAAATCCAGCGTGGCAAAATAATCCCTTGGGGTTTCTGCCCGGCGGATTAATTGGAAAGAACCATCTTCCCGCAGCAAAATTTCGGCAGAACGCAGCTTTCCGTTGTAGTTATAGCCCATGGAGAAACCGTGCGCACCGGTATCGTGGATATAGAGCAGATCTCCTAAAGAAATTTCGGGCAGCGGCCGGTCGATGGCGAATTTATCATTATTTTCACAGAGCCCGCCGGTAATATCATATATATGGTCGCAGGGAGCATCTTCTTTGCCCAATACCGTGATATGGTGATAAGCACCATACATTGCCGGGCGCATTAGGTTAGCGGCGCAAGCGTCCAAACCGATATAATCCTTATAAATCTTCTTTTCATGAATGGCTGTAGCGATGAGTGCTCCATGAGGGCCGGTCATGAAACGCCCTAATTCAGTATAGATGGAGAGATCCATTCCTGCGGCGGCGATTGTTTTTTCATACGCTGCCTGTACTCCTTTGCCGATGGCAAAAATATCATTGGCAGTATCTTCCGGCCGATAGGGAATTCCGATGCCGCCGGACAAATTGAGAAAAGCAATGTGCGCACCGGTCTGCGCCTGGATCTCTACGGCTAATTGGAAGAGAATCTCGGCCAGAGTGGGATAATACGCGTTGGTAAGCGTGTTGCTGGCCAAAAAAGAATGGATGCCAAAATGTTTGACCCCCAATGCCTGCATTTTACGGATTGCTTCAATCATCTGCTCTTTGGTCATTCCGTATTTTGAATCCTGCGGATGATCCATGATGTCGTTGCCGATAGCAAAATAACCGCCGGGATTAAAACGAAGAGACATCGTTTCGGGCAAGGGGAAGAGTTTGGAGACAATATCTACATCTGAAGCATCATCCAAATTAATGATACCACCTAACTTATGCGCCAGCAGATAATCCTCCTGTGGTGTAACATTGGAAGAAAACATAACATCTTCATTACGGAATCCAAGAGCTTCTGCAAGCATCAATTCTGTATAGGAAGAGCAATCCACGCCACAGCCTTCTTCTTTGAGAATGCCAAGCAATACCGGGTTGGGGGCAGCCTTTACTGCATAATATTCTTTAAAACCGGGGTTCCACGAAAAAGCCTGATAAAGATCTCTGGCGGTTTTTCGAATTCCCGCTTCATCATATAAATGAAACGGTGTGGGGTACTGTGCAGCAATTTGTCTGGCCTGTTCCAGTGAAACGAAAGGTGCCTTCATAAATGTCCTCCTATGTAAAATTGTATAATTATTAAAAACTGAATGTATAAACTGATTAAAAAGCAAAAAAAATAGCTTGAAATAACTATAAACAGGAAGAAGGCCGCTGTCAAGAAGATAAATCCAAAAAATGCAAAAAATTATAATTGATTCTGCAAAATTATGGAAAAATTGTTTTTGCAGCCCATCGGCGCACAGGAGCAGCAAATATGGGATCTAAATAGATAAAAATGAAATTATGTAATTTTTAGAAATTCAAATATATCTATTTTTTGGCAAAAAAAGTGTAAAAACGAATGTTTTTTTAAAAAATATGATATTTTTTGAAAAAATAATTGCATATTTGTGCGCTCTGGTATAGTATAATAAAAAATATTTATCGGTGAAGAAAATTGCAGAGCGCATAATTTGCTGCGTCAATGGCGATGCGGCTTGGAAAATATCGCTCGGCAATATCAAATTTGATAAGGAGAAGGTTGGAAGAGATGAAAGAGCCAACAGTAAGCAAGCTTTACGATCCCAGTTTTGAGCATGATAACTGCGGGATTGGGGCAATCGTCAATATGAACGGCAAGAAAGATCATAAGACAGTAGACGATGCCCTGGCAATCGTAGAGCGGTTGGAGCACCGCGCAGGCAAAGACGCCTCCGGAGAAACCGGCGATGGAGTCGGTATCCTTTTGCAAATCCCACATAAATTGTTTAGCCGGGAACTGGCCGAATTGGGGATATGCCTCGGCGAGGCCAGAGATTATGGCGTAGGAATGTTTTTCCTCCCGCAGGGAGAACTTCAGCGCAATCGTGCTAAAAAGATGTTTGAGTTAATCGTAAAAAAAGCCGGTATGGAATTTCTGGCATGGAGGGAAGTGCCGGTACAGCCGGAGGTATTGGGCACCAGAGCGAGGGAGTGTATGCCCTTTATTATGCAGGCATTTGTCAAACGCCCGCCCAAGTGCAAGCCCGGAATCGATTTTGATCGTAAACTGTATATCGTCCGCCGCGAATTTGAACAGAGCATGGAGAGCACCTATGTTCCTTCGCTTTCCAGCCGTACGATTGTATATAAAGGAATGTTTTTGGTAAAGCAGCTGCGGTTGTTTTATCCCGATCTGCAGAATGAAGAACTGGAATCGGCCATTGCTATTGTGCATTCCCGCTTTTCTACGAACACGAATCCAAGTTGGGAGCGGGCACATCCCAATCGCTATATTGTGCATAATGGTGAGATTAATACCATCCGTGGCAATGCCGATCGCATGCTGGCACGGGAGGAAACCATGCTCAGCCGATATTTTACCATAGAGGATATGAGCAAAATACTGCCGGTGATCAGTCAGTCGGGCTCGGATTCTGCTATGTTGGATAATACTTTGGAATTTCTCATGATGAGCGGCATGGATTTGCCTTTGGCTGTGATGATAACAATTCCTGAGCCCTGGCAAAGCAATCGGGCAATGGAGGCCAAGCGCCGCGATTTTTATCAATATTATGCAACTATGATGGAACCATGGGATGGCCCGGCTTCGATTATCTTTTCGGATGGCGATATTATGGGTGCGGTTTTGGACCGCAATGGTCTGCGCCCTTCTCGTTACTATATTACAGATGACGACCGTCTGATTCTTGCTTCGGAGGTAGGAGTAATGGATATCCCGCCGGAGCATATAGTCAAAAAAGCGCGGCAGACACCGGGCAAGATGCTGCTGGTGGATACGCGGGAAGGCCGCATTATCGAAGATAACGAATTGAAGCAGAAATATGCTTCCAGGCAGCCGTATGGGCAATGGTTGGATAACGAATTGGTTTATCTGAAGGATTTGCCAATCCCCAATAAAAAAACCGAAGGGTATACGCCCAAGCAACGTGTACAGTTGATGAAAGCATTTGGATATACCTATGAAAACCTGCGTTCTTCGATCCTGCCGATGGCACTTACCGGCAGTGAACCGACGGCTTCTATGGGCATTGATACCCCGCTGGCTGTGCTCTCAGAGAAACACCAGCCTTTATTTAACTATTTTAAGCAGATGTTTGCGCAGGTAACCAATCCGCCGCTGGATGCTATTCGGGAAGAAGTGGTTACCTCAACCTCTGTTTATCTGGGAAAATCGGGAAATTTGTTGGAAGAAAGCGAAAAAAATTGTCATGTTCTGAGAGTGAATAACCCAATCCTGACAAACCTGGATATGCTTAAAATCCGAAATATGAAGAAAGAGGGCTTTAAGGTTGAGACAGTCTCCATGCTGCACTATAAAGGCACAAGCTTGGAAAAGGCATTGGAACATCTGACCAACACGGTAGACCGTGCCTATCGGGATGGTGCGAATATTATTATTCTGTCGGATCGTGGCGTGGATGAAAACCATGTGGCCATTCCTTCCCTATTGGCACTTTCCGCGGTGGAAAAGCACATGGCTCGTACTAAGAAACGCACTGCGGTAGCGCTCATTTTGGAAACGGCGGAAGCGCGGGAGGTACATCATTTTGCTACGCTGCTGGGATATGGCGCCAGTGCGGTCAATCCCTATTTGGCACAGGAAGCGATTAAAGGCTTAATTGAGGATGGCTTGTTGGATAAGGATTATTATGCCGCCGTAAACGATTATAACAGTGCAATTACACACGGCATCGTAAAAATTGCATCCAAAATGGGCATTTCTACCTTGCAGTCCTATCAGGGCAGTCAGATTTTTGAAGCTGTGGGTATTCAACGAGAGGTGATCGATAAATATTTTACTAATACGGTCAGCCGTGTAGGAGGCATTGGTCTGAAAGAAATTGCCGAAGATGTGGAAGCGCTGCATTCCAAAGCCTTTGATCCATTGGGATTACATACAGATATCACCATTGATTCGGCAGGCAGCCATAAATATCGGAGTGGCAAGGAGGAGCATCTCTTTAGCCCGATGACCATTCACTTGCTGCAACAGGCTACACAGAATGGGGACTATGATACCTTCAAAAAATATACGGCATTGATCAATGACGAACAGAATATCCGTACACTGCGCGGCGCATTTACTTTTCGTTATGCAGAAGACGGCGGTATTCCTCTGGAAGAAGTGGAAGGAGTGGAAAACATTATCCGCCGATTCAAGACGGGAGCCATGTCTTTTGGATCTATTTCGCAGGAGGCGCATGAGTGTCTGGCCATTGCCATGAACTCCATCGGTGCAAAGTCAAATACCGGCGAAGGTGGAGAAATGGAGGAGCGTTACATAGTAGGTGCAGATGGACTCAATCGTTGCTCGGCAATTAAGCAGGTTGCCTCTGGCCGCTTTGGAGTCAACTCCAAGTATTTGGTGAGCGCTAAAGAGATTCAGATTAAAATGGCACAGGGTGCAAAGCCGGGAGAAGGAGGGCACCTGCCTGGGGCAAAGGTATACCCATGGGTCGCCAAGGCACGCTATTCTACGCCGGGTGTTGCTTTGATTTCACCGCCGCCTCATCATGATATTTATTCAATTGAAGATTTGGCACAATTGATTTATGATTTGAAGAATGCCAATCGGGAAGCTCGGATTTCGGTGAAATTGGTCAGTGAAGCAGGTGTTGGCACGGTGGCTGCAGGCGTTGCCAAGGCAGGCAGCCAGGTAATTCTGATTTCCGGTTATGACGGAGGTACCGGTGCAGCGCCATTGAGTTCGATTCAATGTGCGGGGCTGCCCTGGGAACTGGGCGTTGCGGAGACACACCAAACATTGATTCAAAATGGCCTGCGTGGAAAAGTAATTATTGAAGCCGACAGCAAATTGCTGAGTGGACGGGATGTGGCGATTGCTGCCATGCTGGGCGCGGAAGAATTTGGTTTTGCAACAGGGCCATTGATTACGATGGGGTGTGTGATGATGCGCGTCTGCAATCAGGATACCTGCCCTGTGGGCATTGCCACACAAAACCCCGAATTGCGTAAACGCTTCCGCGGTAAGCCGGAGTATGTAGTCAACTTCATGCGCTTTATCGCGCAGGAATTGCGGGAATATATGGCGAAGCTGGGTGTGCGCACGGTCGATGAACTGGTGGGACGCAGTGATCTGCTCAAAGTACGGGAAGATATCGAGAGTGAACGTATTCGTATGCTGGATCTTTCCGGGATTTTGCAGAATCCTTTTGTAGATGATCGCAGTGATGTGATATACAACAAGAAGAAAATTTATGACTTCAAACTGGAAGATACGGTTGATGAGCGCATTCTGCTCAAAAAATTCAAGAAGGCACTGGAAAGTGGACAGAAGAAAAAAATTCAGTTGGATATTTCCAGTACTGACCGTACTTTAGGCACTATTTTCGGTTCGGAGATTACTAAGAAATATGGAGATACTTTACCGGAAGATACTTTTGTCGTCCAATGCCGCGGTGGTGGAGGCCAGAGCTTTGGGGCATTTATTCCCAAAGGATTGACCTTGGAATTGGAGGGCGACAGCAACGACTATTTCGGAAAAGGGCTTTCGGGAGGTAAATTGGTGCTGTATCCGCCGAAAACGGCAAAATTTGTGGCAGCTGAAAATATTATACTGGGCAACGTTGCGCTATATGGAGCAACCAGCGGCAGGGCATATATCAGCGGTATTGCCGGAGAACGCTTCTGTGTGCGCAACTCGGGCGCTTATGCAGTGGTAGAGGGCGTAGGCGATCACGGTTGTGAATATATGACTGGCGGACGGGTTGTGATACTTGGCGATACGGGTAAAAATTTTGCTGCCGGTATGTCAGGCGGGATTGCTTACGTGCTGGATATGCGCGATGATCTCTATTTGCGCACGAACAAGAGTTTGGTCAGCTTGGAATTGCTCACTTCAAAATATGATGTGATGGAATTGAAAGAAATGATCGAGGAACATGTACGGGCGACGGGTTCTGTAAAGGGCAGTGAAATTCTGGCTCATTTTGAAACCTATCTTCCCCATTTCAAAAAAGTCATGCCCAATGATTTCAAGAAGATGCAAAATCTGATTGCTAAAATGGAAGAGCGTGGCATGAACAGCGAACAGGCACAAATCGAGGCCTTTTATGCGCTGAAACAGGGTTAAGGAGGAAGAAAATGGCTAAAACAACCGGTTTTATGGAGTTTGATCGCAGAGAAGGGACTACGGAAGCACCGACAGCGCGCATTCGGAATTTTAAGGAATTTAAGCATTTGCCTGATTTGGAAGAACAGCAAAAGCAGGCTGCGCGTTGCATGGATTGTGGGGTTCCCTTTTGTCAGGCAGGTATGCTCTTTGGAGGAGCTGTTTCCGGCTGCCCGCTTAATAATTTGATCCCTGAATGGAATGAACTGATCTACTGGGGAAACTGGAAACAGGCTTATTATCGATTGACGAAAACAAATAATTTCCCCGAATTTACAGGCAGAGTTTGTCCGGCTCCCTGTGAAAAAGCTTGTGTTTGCAATCTGAATGGAGAAGCCGTCACCTCGCATAATAATGAATTGGCAATTATTGAATATGCCTTTGCACACGGCTATGTCAAACCTCGGATTCCGGAAGTACGCACCGGCAAAAAAGTTGCAGTGATCGGTTCCGGGCCATCCGGCTTGGCGGTGGCAGATCAGTTGAACCGAAGAGGGCATGAGGTCACCGTTTACGAGCGCTTTGACCGCATCGGTGGTTTATTAATGTATGGAATTCCCAACATGAAGTTGGATAAGTCCGTAGTGCAGCGCCGGGTGATGCTGATGCAGCAGGAAGGTGTACATTTTGTCACCAATGCCAATGTGGGTGCGGAAATCTCAGCGGAAGAGGTAATAGCACAATATGATGCTGTGGTACTGTGCTGCGGTGCTTCTAATCCGCGCGATCTGCAAGTGCCCGGGCGAAATGCAGAAGGGATCTATTTTGCAGTGGATTTCCTTAGAGCTAACACCAAAAGTCTGCTGGATTCTGAACTGATAGACGGTGCATATATCTCTGCAAAAGATAAGCGGGTGTTGGTGATTGGTGGCGGTGATACGGGAAATGACTGTGTTGGCACTGCACTTCGCCATGGCTGTGCCCAGGTCGCGCAGCTGGAAATGATGCCATGCCCGCCCATCTCCCGAGCTCCGGGGAATCCGTGGCCGCAGTGGCCCAATATTCTGAAAACAGATTATGGCCAAGAGGAGGCAATTGCGTTGCAAGGGGCGGATCCGCGCATTTACAATACTACAGTCAAGGAATTTCTGCAGGATGAACAGGGAAAGGTTTGTGGTGTTACAGCGGTCAATCTGCATTGGGAAAAGGATGCGGAAGGGCGTATGCATCCTGTAGAATTGGATAGCTATCAGTTGCCGGCGGATTTGGTGCTGATTGCGGCGGGCTTTTTGGGCTGTCAAAGTTATGTGGCGGAAGCGTTTGGTGTAGAGCAGACACCGCGCACGGTTGTGGCAACAGCCTCGGGAAGCTATGCGACTTCTGTCCCGGGAGTTTTTACCGCAGGGGATATGCATCGAGGGCAATCCCTGGTCGTTTGGGCAATCCGAGAGGGCAGAGAAGCGGCACGAGCGGTGGACCAATATCTAATGGGATATACCAATCTGGAGTGATGAAAAATTAAAAAAAGGTCGGGAAATTTCCCGACCTTTTTTGGCGATGGCTGGTATGCTATACTTATAAAAAAAGGGCAAGTGGTAAATATGAAGACATATCTGTACTGGAGTAAAATAGCACCTCTATCACCGGCAGAAGTACAGGAACAATTGCGGCTGATCCCATATGAAAAGCAATTGCGCCTGCAAAAAATGCATAATCAGGAACAACGGATCGTTAGCTTATGGGCAGAACGCCTGCTTCGTTATGGCCTGCAGAAGAGCTATCATCTGAATATAGAAGAAAAGAGCAGAAAGGTGACGCCGGAAGGAAAACCGTATTTTTCGGATAATGAGATATATTTCAGTTTGAGTCATTCCGGGCCATATGCTTTGGCAGCCCTTTCCAAGGTCCCTGTGGGGGCAGATATTCAGAGAGGCAGAGATGCAGATATGGCAGCGATTGCCCGGCGTTTGTTTGCGCCTCAGGAATATGAAGTATGGCAGGCTGTAAAAAATGAAAGGGAACAAAAACAATTTTTTTATCAGATATGGACTTGTAAAGAGAGTGAGGGAAAGCGGCGGGGATGTGGCCTTAGAAAAGAGTTGCCCTCGAGCATTTTGCCGGACGGCAGCCTGAATCCCCGATATTTTTTTTGCAAAAGAGAAGAAAATATTTTTATTGCGGCTTGTACGGAAACAAAGATAAATGTTGAACTGCAATATATAGATTTTACAAAAATACAGTAAAAATGATAAAAAATACCGAATGTAAAATCCATGTAAAATTATTACCATGAATTATGGATTCTAAACACGGATTGTTGTTTTTTTGTAAAGAGTATGTTACGATTATTTTGGTGAAAATTGGACTATGATGAAAGGATGAAAGTATATGACGCTTTCTTTCAGTGAATTTATTTCCGGGTTTTTCTCGAATCCTGCACTTGCAATTACAGCGCTGCTGACCATTGGAGTGATTATTGTAAACGGCTGGACAGATGCCCCCAATGCAATCGCAACCTGTGTTGCTACCAGAGCGATGGGACCCAAAGCAGCGGTTATTATGGCTGCGCTTGGTAACTTCCTCGGCGTTTTTGTAATGACCAAGATCAACAATACCGTTGCAATGACGATCTATAACATGGTGGATTTCGGCGGAGATGCGCATGAAGCCATGATTGCATTGTGCGCAGCGCTTTTCGCAATTGTTACTTGGGCGACGGCGGCTTGGATTTTTGGTATTCCCACCAGTGAAAGCCATGCGTTGATTGCGGGCCTTTCGGGTGCAGCGATCGCATTGCACAATAGCCTGGGCGGCATTAATGCGGCTGAGTGGTTAAAAGTCATTTACGGAATTGTGTTTTCTTCGGCTATGGGCTTCAGCTTAGGCTGGCTGGTAGCTAAGATAACGCAGATGACCTGCAGGAATATGGATCGACGCAAGACGAATCGCTTCTTTAAAGCGGCGGAGATTACAGGCGGCGCAGCTTCTGCCTTTATGCACGGCGCACAGGACGGGCAAAAATTCATGAGTATCTTTTTGCTGGGTATGTGCCTGGTGAAAGGGCAGGGCAATGTAACACAGTTTGAAATCCCAACATGGTTGATGATTATGTGCTCCTTGATTATGAGCCTGGGTACCTCCATGGGTGGCTATAAGATCATAAAATCCGTAGGCATGGATATGGTAAAATTGGAATTATACCAGGGCTTTTCTGCGGACTTTGCTTCTGTTGCTTGTATGTTGATTGCGTCTTTGACGGGTATGCCTGTCAGCACAACGCATACAAAGACGACGGCGGTGATGGGTGTTGGTGCTGCAAAACGGTTTAGTTCGGTCAATTGGGATGTTGTAAAGGAAATGGTACTGGCATGGTTGCTGACTTTCCCCGGCTGTGGATTGGTTGGCTATCTTATGGCAAAACTGTTTATGTTTATATTCTAAACTAAAGAAGCATAGAAAGGAATTCTTGTAAAATGGCTAAGAAATCAGGTTTTAACTATTTTGATTCGTTTATCTCCATGGCAAACCATGCGCATAAAGCAGCAGAATATCTGGATATGATTGTGAAGAATTTTGATCCTACTGCGGTGGTGCTGCTGGAAAAAGTGCAAGGTATTCATGAAATCGAGCATAGCGCCGATGATGTGCGGCATGAAGTAATAACACATTTGACGACAGAGTTTATGACCCCTATCGAACGGGAAGATATCATGGAAATGATCCAGAAGTTGGATAATGTGGTCGACCATATCGACGATGTTATGCGTACTGTCTATATGTTTAATATTAGTGAGCTTTCTCCTGCTATTGTTTCTTTTGCAGAACTGATTGTGCGTTGTACAGAAGCGTTGAAAGTGACAATGGAAAAATTTGAAAACTTCCGGAAATCCCGTACTATCAAAGAATTTATTGTAAAGGTCAATGAGATTGAAGATGAAGGAGATGTACTGCATCTGAATACTGTTCATGAACTGTTCTGTTCAGACCTTTCGGCAATTGAAGTGATTCGCAGAAACAAGTTGCTGGATGATATGGAAAATTGTCTGGATGCCTGCGAAGAAGTGGTAGATACGGTTGAACGTATTATGATGAAGAATTCCTGATAGAAATCTATGAAATAGAAAAGGCTGGCAGAATGCCGGCTTTTTTTATTGGAAATATTTTTGATATAATACATTGACAGATGAAGTATAGCGTATTAAGATGTATATTGAAAGGAGGATGTAATGTCAATTGCAGCAGATTTAATCAGAGGTCATACAGATGCGATTATATTGGCGCATTTGATGGAACAGGATAGTTACGGCTATGAAATCAATAAAACGATTGCCAGGCAAACGGATGGTCGATTTGAACTAAAGGAAGCAACACTATATACAGCATTTCGGCGTCTGGAAGAAAGCGGATGTATTTTATCGTACTGGGGTAATGAACAGACGGGTGCACGACGAAAATATTATAGCATTACTCCATTGGGTCGAGAGGTTTATGCACAACTGTTTGCGGAATGGCAGCAGGCTAAAGATATTATTGATCGGTTGATGTATATGGAAGGGGAGAGAAATGATGGATGAAAAATTGAGGAGCCACGTAGAAGCATTGTTTGAAAATGCACCGCCGACTATGAAAACGGTGGAAATCAAAGAAGAAATCTTGCAAAACACCATGGATCGTTATCATGATTTACTGGCCGAAGGAAAGGATGAACAGGCAGCGTTCAATATTGCTATTGCCGGGATCGGTGACGTTGAAGAATTGCTGAGATCGTTGCACAGCGAACAGGGTGGCAGGCAGACTGATGGACAATGGGAAAGGGAATATCGAAATTCAGCATTGCTGTTGGCGATTGCAGTTATGCTGTATATCCTTTGCGTGCTGCCGGTGATTTTACTGGGCAATGTGTGGGGCATTTGTCTGATGTTTGTGATGGTGGCGTTTGCGACCGGTATATTGATTTATCGAGGCAAAATGAGAAACATCTATCACAGAGCGGATGATACCATGGTGGAAAATTTTAAGGAATGGAATGCGCAAAAGCAGGAACAGAGTTCTCTCAGAAAAAGTATTCAGGCGGCTATCGGATCGGTCGCTTTGGCTGTTTATCTGTTGGTCAGCTTTTCTACGGGTGTATGGCATATTACCTGGATTATTTTTTTGATTTCGGGTGCATTGCAAAATATTGCAAAAGCCTGTTTTGATTTAAAAAAAGGAGATAAGCAATGAAAATAAATGCAATCATCAGAATTATTCTGTGGAGTGTCATTGCCCTGATACTCAGTGCTGTACTACTGGGGGTTTTGAATGGATACAGAGGAGCACGTCTTTTTTCCTTGGCTGATTTTTTCCGGAATTCGTTGGTTTTTAATAGTGGGATTGATGAAAATTATGAATATCCAGAAGGCAGCAGCGCGCTTCCTTGGGAGACGGTGCACAAGATTGAAGTGGATTGGGTGAGCGGAGGAGTCCAGGTACAGGTGTACGACGGAAACGAGATCACCTTTGAGGCAGAGGGTGTAGATATAGAAGAAGTTCTTTGTTATTCGCTGCAGGATGGAAAATTGACGATTCGCTCCGGAGATAAGCAACAGAAGTGGAATTTGTTTTTTTCTTCGGAGAATAAGAATTTGCAGTTGAAACTTCCGCAAGCTTTATTGGAACAGCTGTATGAAATCGAAATCGAAACCGCTTCAGGGGCAATACGAGTAGCGGATGTACAGGCAGAAGAAATTGCAGCAGAAAGTGTTTCCGGTGATATAGAAATGGCAAATGTTGTCGCACAGACGTTGGAATTGGGAAGTGTCAGCGGAAAAGTTGTCTGTATAAACAGTGAGGCGGAACAATTGAAAGCAGAGAATACCAGTGGCATAGTCCGGCTGCAAGGGAATTTTAAAAAGGTAAAAGCTGAAAGCGTTTCAGGAGAGATTTATTTGGAGGCTGCGGTTGCACCGCAAAAATTTGACGGTTGCAGTGTCAGCGGTGAAATTATTTTATCCCTGACGGCGATGCCGGGATTTACTGCAGATGTAGATACCGTAAGTGGCTCTTTTGTCAGCGATTATCCGACGCTCTCCCAAAAGAGTAATAAAGTCTACGGTGATGGTTCCTGCGAATATGATTTTGAGACTGTCAGTGGCAATATCTATATTAAAAAGCAGGGATAATGGGAGACAGAAGTTTAGGCAAATCATAAAGCAGAAAGCCCCGCTTTCATATCTTTTGATATGGAAGCGGGGCTTTTAACTAAAATCACCTTATTGTGCTTCCTGTTCGGGGTTTTTGGAAAATTTCCGATGCAGCATACGTTTTGCAGTAGAAAGCAGAGCGTGAAAATCCTGATCCCGGCAATAGGCTGCCAGATTGATGAGGTTGGGAAGGATCAGGCAGACACACGCTTTGAGAACGAGAGCAGTGAAGCCATACATAGGCAGCAAGGAACATAATCCATAGGTGGCAAACAACTGGATGGCCAGTACAAAAACATTTTTAAAGAACATGCGGTAATAGAACCAGGGGGAACTGGCAAAAGCATATTTGCAGGTGACGTATATTTCGATGGTATAGCAGAGCAGCAAAGTAGTCAGAATTGTGCTGATCATGATTCCGGCAAAACCAATGGATTTTACCAACAGGATGGAAAGCGTCAGATTGACAATAGCTTCCAGAATCGGTTTATAGCGATCCGGGCGAAAAATACCGCAGGTTTCCTTAATGGTGCTGAAAGAGACACGCATACCGCGTACATAAAAATCAAGGCAGATCAACAGCACCAACGGCAGATCAAAAAGATATTTCTCTCCAAAAGCAAATTCAATGAACGGGTTAAACAGACAGAGCAGGCACGTGGTACAGAAAGAATTGATCAGATGCAGCATCAAATTGAACTTTTTAAAGAGTGAGATACGTCTTTGAGGTGTTTCACTGGCATTGTAGATGCCGATACTGGCCTTCGTGCCTTCCACGATGCTGTTAGTCAACTGCTGCAAACTGTTGGTAATCATGGTGTAATTGGAATAAAGGCCGGTAGTTGCTAGATTGATAAAGGCCGAGATAATCAGGTTATCCGTCTGATATACGGCAATCGTGCCGATTTTATGTACGACCAATGATTTGGTATTGCTTTTGAGCATCTTCTTTGTCTCTGAATCCACCTGCGCTTTTCGATATTTTTTCAAATATGGGTAGTTTCGGTCGACGATTTTTGCAATCACTATATTTTCCAGAAACCCGCACAGGATCATGGCACCGAGATAAACGTAATAGCTTCTGGTAAGCATCAGGCCGACAATCTGGCTGACAGCCAGGATGATTTTAAAAATAACTGTTATGAGCGAGATTTTAAAATTTTTCTGATCTGCAAACAACAGGGAACGCTTATAAGCAAACAGGTAGGAGAGAGCCGAATTCAGCACAAACAATAGATAAATCAGATGAATATTGGGAATATTTTCCGGCAGGTCATTAATGATATATTTAATAAACGGCAGCAGGAGCAATCCAAGCGCCATGACCACTGCAAACATGACATGGTAAATCTTAGCGTAGAGATTCATGAGCGCGGAGATATTCCGTTCATCCTGCTCGGCAAGCGGCTTGTAAAGCGCATAAATGGCTGCTGTCCCAAAGCCCAATTCTGTAAGTGAAAGGATGGAAATTACATTGGAAAACAGACCGTTGAGGCCCAGATAATCTTCACTCAGATAACGCAGGAAAATGGAGCGTGTAAAAAAACTGATCAGAATGATGATGATCTGTGAGGCAATTCCGAATATGGAATTTCGAATGCTGTTTTGCGTTTTATTCTTAGTGTTCATTCGTATCCTCCCTGATAAATTTTATTTATTGCGCATCCATAGATAGAGCAGCCAGGCACTCAGGCGCTGGAAAGTCAGCAGATAAATCCCTTTTGCTCCGGTGCGATAAAAATAAGGATTACGCCAGGCTCGAGAAAAATGTTGATGCACAAAAGCCCTGGCCTGTCGATAAGCGTCTTGAAAAATGGAAAAATTATGGCCACGGGCCACTCCCTTTAAAAAGGTGGCGTAAAGATATCGCATGCAACTGTATTGCAGTTCTGCCTGATATTTTTCAAACTGTCCGTTTTGATGATAGGAAGCAAGAATCGTTTCCCAGTTTTTCAAATAATCAAACAGGCGATGATCAAATGTAGCCGTAATGGCGCCGTCCCGCTGGACATATTGATAAAAAGGCTGATTCACAACACCAATAGAATGCAGATGAGGAAACAGCCGATAGAGAAATTCCACATCCTCAAACCATACGCCTTTTTGGAAACGCAGCTCTTGTTCAAAAAGGCGGCGGTGATATATTTTGTTCCAAGCGGCGGGATAGAGCGAGATCATGCTTTTCTTAATCTCTTCTTCTGTAAAAATATCCTGTGAGAGATTGCAGGAAGCCGGTTGTATGCGTCCGCCGGGGAATACATAATTGAGATCACATACGACCAGATCAAAATCCTGCTGCCGGGCTTTAGCCAGCATAGTGGCATACATATGTTCGGCAAGAAAATCATCGCTGTCTACAAAGGCAATGTATTCTCCCTCTGCATGAGACAGGCCAAAATTGCGGGCATCGCTGAGCCCGCCGTTTGGCTTTTGAAAAATGCGGACTTGCTCCGGATATGCCTGCGCATAGCGCTGCATAATGGTATAGCAATCATCCGGGCTGCCGTCATCTACAACCAGAATTTCCATATCCGGGACATTCTGCGCCAGGATACTGTCCAGACATTTGGCAAGATATTGTTCTACTCGATAAACAGGTACGATCACGCTGAGGCTTTTCATAGTAACTGCGTTGGTTTGCAAAAATGCACCAAATCTCCTTGAAAATTAATGTTGTTCTTTCATACGCGCCAGTAATTTGGCCAGATGGAAATGTCCGTTTTTCAGCAGATTGCAGTAAAAACGGAAAAGGAAAGGACGTTTCCGGTAATAGGCATTTTTTTGCCAATGAGGATACATCTCTTCCAGAGCGTTGATACAGGAGCGAATTTCC
>QANA01000016.1 GCA_003149735.1 Clostridiales bacterium
CTGTGCGCGGCTGCGTTTGGCCGCTTCCTCCCGCTGGCGGCAGATTTCCGCCCAGCTGGGCATTTTGGCCAGCACTCCGTCCAGTTCGGCGATAGCCGCAGGGATGTCGATCTGCTGCGGGCAAATCTGCGCACAGGCGCCGCACCCGATGCAGGCAGAAGGCCGCTTATCTTCAGGCAGTGCCTCGATGCGCATGCCCGAGTTGGCTGCCGCCCCGAAACGCACCTCATTGAGGGTGGCCAACAGCATGGGGATATCCAGCCCCATGGGGCAGCCATCGCAGCAATAGCGGCAGGCTGTGCAGGGGACGCTGTTTTTCATGCCCTCCGCCACTTCCAGCAGCAGCGCGTTTTGTTCGGCCGTCAGCGGCTTCTTTTGGGCAAAGGTCTGCACATTCTGGCGCATTTGCTCCAGGTCAGACATCCCGCTCAGCACAACGTGCACCCCTTCCACGCCCTGCAGCCAGCGGAAGGCCCACTCCGCCGCGCTGTAGTCCGGCTGCAACGCCTGCAACTTTTTCATATCCGCTTCGCTCAGCGCCGCCAGCTTGCCGCCGCGCACCGGCTCCATCACCCAGATGGGAATGTGATACTCGTTGAGCAGGCGGCACTTTTCTTTGGCATCCTGCAGCGTCCAATCCATATAGTTGAGCTGTATCTGGCAGAACTCCATCTGTGCGCCGTATTCCGCTAAAAATTCCCGCAGGTTTTCCACTGCGCCGTGGCTGGAAAATCCCAGATGCCGGATGCGCCCGCGGCGCTTCTGCTCGAGGAAATAGTCGATGATGCCCCACTTGGGATCGCGATAGACGCCGATGGAACTTTCGCAGACGTTGTGCAGCAGGTAGAAATCAAAATACTCCACGCCGCACTTTTGCAGCTGTTCTTCAAAGACGCCTGCCGGGTCGTAGCTGCTGCTGATCTGATGCCCCGGATACTTGGTGGCCAGAAAGAAGCTCTCCCGCGGATATTCCGCCAGAATCCGCCCCATGACACGCTCGGATTCGCCGCCGTGATAGGGATAGGCCGTATCGAAATAGTTGACGCCGCGCTCGATGGCATAGCGGGTCATCTCCGCCGTCTTCGCCTCGTCAATGCGCCCTTCGCTGTCGGTGGGCAGCCGCATGGTGCCAAAGCCCAGCATGGAAAGCTGCTTTCCCTGAAAATCGCTATAAATCACAGTCTGTCTCTCCTCTCTTTATCGGGTAAAATTGGTAGAAATTTTCTCGTTCTGCGGGTGATCGATGCCGTTCTCTTTGCCCAGTTCGATGCATTTCAACAGCCATGCCATGTTCTTGCCCAGGTTGGTCATGGTCATCAGCCCTTCCGCATCCTCGGCCACTTCCTCCGGCTTGGCTCCAAAGACGTGGTTCCAGTAGGTGGAAGAAACGATGGGCATGGAGCTGATGGAAAAATGCTTGTTGATGACATCCATGGAAGCCACCTGTCCGTTGCGCCGCGCGCTCAGCACGGCCGCCGCCGGTTTAAATTGGAAGTTGCGCCCGCAGGAATAAAAAGCCCGGTCCATAAAGGCCAGCAGCCGGGCGCTGGGATGCGCATAATAGACGGGGCAGCCAAAGACAAAGCCGTCAAACTCCGCCGCACGCACGCCGAATTCCGCCGCCGCATCGTCAAAGACGCATTTGCCCGTCTGACGGCATTTGCCGCAGGCAATGCAGTCGCTCATGGGCTTGTTGCCGATCCACAGCGTCTCGGTCTGTATGCCTTCCGCTTCCAGCGCCCGTGCCACCTCGGCCAGCGCCACCGAAGTGCAGCCGTTCGGCCGCGAACTTCCGTTTACTAACATCACTTTCATTCAAATTCCCTCCTCATTTCGCTTTTATTTTATCGTATCACCTTCGAGTAACTGTAAGTCAAGCCTTTTTGCCGCTTGCTTCTGCCTTTCCTGCAAAAAAGCGGGGCGCACGCCGCGCTCCGCTTCTCTGCTGCCGTTTTTCCTGCTTCCTTTTTCAAAAGAAGTTTTCTTTGCCTACTTTCTTTTTCAAAAGAAAGTAGGTTTCATGAAGTTTTCTTGCTTGCTTCTTTTTCAAAAAAAGTAAGTCGTGAAGTTTTCTTTGCTTCCTTCTTTTTCAAAGAAAGTAAGTTTCATGAAGTTTTCTTGCCTACTTCTTTTTCAAAGAAAGTAAGTTTTATGAAGTTTTCTTGCTTACTTCTTTTTCAAAGAAAGTAAGTTTCATGAAGTTTTCTTGCTTATTTCTTTTGAAAAAGAAGTAAGTCATGAAGTTTTCTTTGCTTCCTTCTTTTTCAAAAGAAAGTAGGCAAAAGAAAGTAGGTTATTCCCGCACTGCTTCACAGGTCAGGTCGCAGCCCAACTTCTGGAAAGTGTTCTTGTCAGCCGAAGAAAGCATGACGCTGGAATGCACCTGACAACCCCGCAGATAGGGCAGCTGGTGCAGCGCCTGTTCGGCCGTGGCATTGCCCGCCGCCGTCGCCGAAAGAGCGATCAGCACTTCGTCGGTATGCAGGCGCGGGTTGCGGCTGCCCAGAAAACGCGTTTTCAGCTCCTGAATGGGGGCAATGGCCGAGGGCGCGAGAATCTTGTGCCCGTGGGGGATGCCGGCCAATACCTTGATGGCATTCAAAAGCGCTGCCGAGCTGGCGCCCAGCAGGTCGGTCGTCTTGCCTGTGATGATGCGGCCGTCAGCCAGTTCTATGGCCACTGCCGGGCCGTGGGTCTGCTGTGCCCGCGCCAGAGCCGGGCGCACGACGCTGCGGTCCTCAGGGCTCAATCCTTCCTGGCTCATGAGCAGGCGGATTTTCTGCACTTCGCTCGGCTCCCGCTTGCCTTCGGCCACTCCCGCCACTGCCTGATAATAGCGGCGGATGATCTCCTGATGGGAAGCCTCGCGGCAGGCCTGATCGTCAAAAATGCAGTTGCCCGCCATGTTGACGCCCATATCCGTGGGCGAAGCATACGGGCTGCTGCCGTAAATGCGCATAAACATGGCATTGAGCACCGGGAAAATTTCCACATCGCGATTGTAGTTGACCGTCGTCTGCCCGTAGGCCTTGAGGTGATAGGGGTCGATCATATTGACGTCGTTGAGATCCGCCGTCGCCGCCTCGTAGGCCAGGTTGACCGGATGGTCCAGCGGCAGATTCCAGATGGGAAACGTCTCAAACTTGGCATACCCTGCGCGCACGCCCCGCTTGAGCTCATGGTATAGCTGGGAAAGGCAGACTGCCATCTTGCCGCTGCCCGGGCCGGGTGCCGTCACCACCACCAATTGGCGGGAAGTCTCGATATAGTCGTTTTTGCCGTATCCCTCTTCGCTGACGATCAGCGGCACATCCGCCGGATACCCGGGGATGGAATAATGATGATATACGGCGACGTCCAGCTTTTTCAGCCGCGCCTCGAAGAGCACCGCGCTGCGCTGCGCCGCATAGCGGGTCAGCACCACACTGCCCACGTACAGCCCGCGGTTGCGGAATTCCCCGATCAGGCGGATCACCTCATTGTCGTAGGTGATGCCCAGGTCGGCACGCATCTTGTTTTTTTCCACGTCATCGGCATTGACTGCAATGACGATCTCCGCCTCGCCGGCCAGCTGTGCCAGCATCTGCAGCTTGCTGTCTGCCGCAAAGCCGGGCAGTACCCGCGCCGCATGATAATCGTCAAACAGCTTCCCGCCGAATTCCAGATATAGCTTATTATCAAACTGCTTAATCCGCTCGCGGATATGGGCAGACTGCATACTCAGATATTTTTCGTTGTCAAACCCTGTCTTAACCATAGATCCCCCAATGCTCCAAAAAATCACTTTCTTTAGTGTATCATTTTTGCGGCAAATACTCAAACTTTTCCGCACGTTCCCGATAAAAAAACGCGTTCCGCCGTCTGCCCCGGCTCCAGTGGCCTGGTGCCTCCTCCCGGCGCCGCCGCGCTGTTTCCGGCCTGCCCGGGGCGCTCTTAGAACTTCTTTCCGCGGCCGCGCGAAAGCCACCGGGCTACCCGCACCCTTTTTCACCTAAAAAGCGCATCAGAGAAACATTCCCTGACGCGCCTTTTCTTTGTGCAAGCCAAGCTCGCTAAAACCCTTGTTACTGGCCATCCTCCGACCATTATGATTATTTTAACATCGGAAAATCAAATCACCCTGAAATTTTCCTTATTCCTCTGCTTGTTGCGGCACCCGCCCGCGGCCTTCCCGCTTTTTGATGTAGTTCGTCCATTGGATATCGCCATACGTGGTGTTGATGGGATATCCCGCTTTTAAGACGAGCAGAACCCACTGCCCAGCCATGCTATTGAGAATCGTCTCTAAAATGGTGCTGATATACCAGGCAATCCACTGTTCGCGGTAACGGAAGAGAATCAACAGGCCGTTGACAATGCCGACCGCGCTGCAGCAGGCCGTCCAACCCTTCCGCCATCCGTTCCAGTGACGCCCGATCTGTGCAGAGCGGAAGCATCACGGGGAAGCCGCCTGCCTCCTCAATGCCCTGCATATAGCCGGGCAGCATCCAACCATGATTCCGCTCCACGCCAAACAGTGGTGTAATTCCAATCAATGGCTTTCGCGTCTTCCATTTCTTCTTCAAAATTCCGGCGCCCGGCCCGTAAGGCAGGCTCCGCCCACTCGACTGCTCCGCCCCTCGCCGCTTTTCGGGGGAAAAGCAAAGCAGCGCCGGGTTTGCCCCTCTGCGCCGCTTATTTTCTCTTATTTTCGCCTATGCCTACTCCGGCAACAACAGATCCAGCGCCTCTCCCGCCAGATAAATGGAGCCTGCAAAGACGATCATGGCGCCCCGCTTCTGCGCATAGGCCGCCGCCTTTGCATACGCTTCGGCTGTATTGGCACAAAGCTCCACCGGCGTGCCCGGCAAAAACTGCTGTGCCATCTGTTCTGCGCTCATGCAGCGCTCATAATCCATCTGCGATGCATAGACCCGCTCAAACTGCTCCGCCGCCATCTCCCCAAAGTAGGAGACGTCCTTATCCTTCATGGCTGCGGCAATCAGCACCTTGCGGCGCTTTTGATAGGCAGTGCGCAGCGTATCATGCAAAAAGCGCAGGGAGTCCACATTGTGGGCGCCGTCTATCAGCGCATCCGCGCCCGGCAGATACTGCTGCCTGCCGAGCAGCTGCGTCTGCGCCAGCCCGAGGCGAATGGCCTCTTCACTGACAAAAATGCCGTTTTCTCTCAGCCGCACCGCCGCGCGCACTGCCACTGCAGCATTGACATACTGCAGGCTGGCAGGGTTTTGCACACGCAGATTGCTAAATCCGTCAAAATCAAAACTGCCGTCGGCGCGCACCCGAATCTGCTCAGGGCGCACGCAGCTCTGCCGCGCCCGCCGCAAATGGCAGGTGGCATCGAAGATGTGCTGCACCCGCTCCTCCTGGGGCGCGCAGATGACGCTGCCGCCCATGCGGATGGCGGCTGCCTTTTCCAGCGCAATCTTCTGAATGGTGTCGCCCAGGATCTCCATATGGTCCATGCCGATGCGGGTGAGGAGCAGCTGACAGATGGGCAAGCTGGTGGCCGGATCGTACCGGCCGCCCAGGCCCGTCTCCATGACGGCCACTTCCACGCCCTGCTCGGCAAACCAGGCCAGCGCCACCTGATAGAATTTGCGGAAATAGCCTCTTTCGGTGGTCTGCGCCAGCAAGCGCTGCAAATCGGCATCGGGGATCAGCCTGCCATCCACACTCACCCGCTCATTTTCCCGGCGGATATGCGGCGAGACAAACAGCCCGCACCGATAGCCCGCCGCCGTCAGTATATTGGCCAGGTAAGTGGAGGTCGAGCCCTTTCCCTTGGTTCCTGCAATCTGTATGAATTTCATGCCTGTTTTTTCAATGCCTCCATGGAAGCGATGCGCTCCTCGGTGGCCTTCAGCATTTCCTGATACTTCTCCAGCTTTTCCCGCTCTTCTGCCACGACGCGCTCCGGCGCTTTGGCCACAAAGCGTTCGTTATTCAGCTTGCCCTGCGCCCGCTTCACTTCGTTTTCCAGATTCGCCTTTTCCTTGGCCAGGCGTGCCAGTTCCTTTTCCACGTCGATGAGCTCGCCCAGCGGCAAATATACCTTGCAGGCGGCCGTGATCACGGCTGCGCAGCCCTCCGGCTCGGCAAAATCTGCCGGGCAGCATTCCACCTCGCTGGCCGAAGCCAACCGGCAAATATAGCTGCTTGCCTGCGCCATGGCCTCTGCCCGCCCCTGCTCAATGGCGAGGAACAGCTTGGCCTTGCGGCTCGGCGGCACGTTCATCTGCGCGCGCAGATTGCGCACGCTGCGGGTGATCTCCATGACGTTTTCCATCGTCTCCGCCTCGGAGGGGAAATCCAGCGCCGCCTGATATTCCGGCCAGCTGGAGATCATGATGCTCTCGCCCGCGTGCAGCATTTCCACATAAATCTCCTCGGTGATGAAGGGCATGAAGGGATGCAGCAGTTTGAGCGCCTGCGTGAGCGTATAGGCCAGCACGGAAGCCGCAGTATCCTTCTGCGCCTCGCTGCCGTCATACAGCCGCACCTTGCACATTTCGATATACCAGTCGCAGAACTCGCTCCAGATAAAGTCATAAACTTTGCCGCAGGCCAGCCCCAGCTCGAATTTTTCCATGTTCTCGGTCACTTCCGCGGCCACGCGGTTTAAGCGGGTGAGAATCCACTTGTCGGCGATATCCAGTTCCAGCCCGGAAAGGTCGCAGCTCAAGTTGCGGCCCTGCAGGTTCATGGCCACAAAGCGGGAAGCATTCCAGATCTTGTTGGCAAAGTTGCTGGCTGCGCGCACCTTGGAATCGTAGAAACGCATATCGTTGCCCGGGCTGGTGCCTGCCGCCAGCGAGAAGCGCAGCGCGTCGGCGCCGTATTCCTCCACCACTTTCAGCGGGTCAATGCCGTTGCCCAGCGATTTGCTCATCTTTCTGCCCTGCTCATCGCGCACAATGCCGTGAATATTGACATATTTGAAGGGCACTTCCCCCATAACCTCGATGCCAAAGACGATCATCCGCGCTACCCAGAAGAAAATGATATCGTAGGCCGTCACCAGCACATCGGTGGGGTAGAAATATTTCAGTTCTTCGGTCTGCTCCGGCCAGCCCATGGTCGAGAAAGGCCACAGCCCGGAGGAGAACCAGGTATCCAGCACATCCTCATCCTGCCGCATGGGCGCGCCGCACTTGGGGCAGATGGCCACATCCTCTTCCGAAACGACCATCTCGCCGCAGGCGTCGCAATAATAGGCCGGGATGCGGTGCCCCCACCAGAGCTGGCGGGAAATGCACCAGTCGCGGATGTTTTCCATCCAGTTGAAGTAGATCTTGGCATAACGCTCGGGTACAAACTTGATCTTGCCCTCTTTTACGGCGGCAATGGCCGGTTCGGCCAGCGGCTTCATGGAAACAAACCACTGCGCGGAAATGATGGGCTCGATGGTGGTGCCGCAGCGATAGCATTTGCCCACGTTGTGGCTGTAATCCTCGATACTCACCAGATTGCCCAGCGCCCGCAGCTCTTCCACGATGGCTTCCCGCGCTTCGTAGCGGTCCATGCCGCAGTACTTTCCGCCGTTTTCATTGACCTTGCCCTCGTCGTCCAGCACGCGGATGATCTCCAGATTATGCCGCTGTGCCACCTCAAAGTCGTTGGGGTCGTGGGCAGGCGTCATCTTGACGGCGCCGGTGCCGAATTCCAGGTCGACATATTCGTCCGCCACCACCGGAATGGGGCGGTTCATGATGGGCAGAATGACGTTCTTGCCCACGATCTCCCGATAGCGCTCGTCTGCCGGGTTGACGGCCACGCCGGTATCGCCCAGCATGGTCTCGGGGCGGGTGGTGGCTACGGTCAGGCTGCCGCTGCCATCCTCCAGGTCATAACGGATGTTCCACAGGTGGGAAGGCTGATCCTCATATTCCACTTCCACGTCCGAAAGGGTAGTTTTGCACTTGGGGCACCAGTTGATGATGCGACTGCCCTTGTAGATCAATCCCTTGTTGTACAGCTTGACAAACAGCGATTTGACTGCCTTGTTGCAGCCCTCATCCATGGTGAAGCGCTCGCGCTCCCAGTCGCAGGAGCACCCGAGTTTCTTCTGCTGCTCCACAATGCGCCCGCCATACTGTTCTTTCCATTTCCAGGCGCGCTCCATAAAGCCGTCGCGGCCGACGTCTTCCTTGGAAAGCCCCTCTTCCTTTTTCATCTGCTCCACAATTTTTACTTCGGTGGCAATGGAAGCATGGTCGGTGCCCGGCATCCACAGCGTCTCATAGCCCTGCATGCGCTTAAAACGGATGATGGCATCCTGAATTGTGCCGTCCAGCCCGTGGCCCATGTGCAGCTGCCCGGTGATGTTGGGCGGCGGCATGACAATGCTGTAGGGCTTTTTATCGGGGTTGGGCTTGGCGTGAAAATAACCGCGCTGCTGCCATCTCGTATAAATCTTGTCCTCCACTTCGGCAGGAGAATAGGCTTTGCTGATCTCCCCGGAAGTGTTCTGCTGCATTTCGCTCATAATAACTCTCCTTCTCACAGGCGGCACTGTTGCCGCCCCGGTTTTTTCTGATGTTTCTCTGTCCGTTTCTACAGGCTGCATATTGCCGCCGTGTATGATAAAAAAGAGACTTCCTCCCTGTAAAGGGCGAAAGTCTCGCGGTACCACCTTTATTTTCCCGGGTATTGCGGCCCCGGGCTCTTGCCCCCACGTCTGCATGGGGCGGCAGGGTAACGGCTGCCCGGCCGCCGCGCTCTTTTGCCGCGCGGAACTCCAAAGCGACTTCACCGTCTGCTCTGCCGCCGCCCTTTCAGCAAATGGGCCGCTCTCTACAGGCCGCAGCTCCGGTTACTACTCTTCTTCCATGTTTTTCTCTTATCACAATCTGTGCAGAGCTTCTGCCCGCTCTGCAAGCTTTATCTTAACAGACCTTTTCCGCTTCGTAAAGCCCTACTGCGCTTTTTTCTCCTCATTTTTAGGAAAAAGCTTGTCCCAGCTGCGCCATGCATATTGCACCATGCTGGCCACGCTGCCTGCCAGCGCCACGTAAATAAACCAGCGGTAGAAAGGGTCGAGGTATGCGTGCAGGAAACAGGTGCCAATCGCCGTGTTGAATATAAACGCCGCAATTTTGCCAAACAGGTTGGAGGGCAGCACCGCTTTGTTGTTTTTTGCTGCCAGAACGCCGCCCATCAGCATGAGCAGTTCCTTGGCAAAAATGACAATCGTCACTGCCAGCGGCAGGATTCCCTTCGCCGTAAAGGCAATAATGACAAACACCGCCATCAGCTTATCCGCCATGGGATCGAGAAATGTCCCCAGCTGGGTAATCAGATGATAACGCCGCGCAATATACCCATCCAGCAAGTCGGTCAGGCAAGCTGCCAGAAATACAAGCATCGCCGTAATCATCCGTTCCTGAAAAATCAACCAGACAACCACCGGCACCAGCAATAAACGGATCAAAGCGAGGATGTTGGGCAAGTTGATAATCTTTTCCTTTCGCACCAGCGATACCTCCGCAAACTACATTTTTACAATTACATATAGATGTATTATACTGCCAGCCTCCGCGCTTTTCAAGTGATTTCTTCCCCCATTCCCGTTGGTGTGCCGACAATTTTGTAGTATAATATAGGTAACGACTTGCAAGGAGGCCCCTTCTATGGATGGCTATGTTTTCGGAATCGACATCGGCGGTACCAAAATCGCCCTGGGCATCTTGAGCCCCTCGCTGCAGCTGGTCGCCCGGCGAGAATTCCCCTTTGACCCTTCGCTGCCTGCCGGAGATATTTTTGCCCTGCTGCGCGCGCAATTGGAAGGCTGCCTTGCCGACGCTTCCCTGAGCGCCGCACAAATCAGTAGCATCGGCATCGGCGTGCCCGGCATCATCCATAAGGATGGCCGCTCTTTGAAATTTGCCACCAACGCACAGCTGCTCAACGATTTTCCCCTCTGCACTGCGCTGCAGGAACTGTTCCCCGAGGCGCAGATCCGCATGGAAAATGATGCCAATGCTGCGGCTGTGGCAGAAAGCATGCTGGGCGCCGGCCGCGGTTTCGAGCATATGCTCTACTGCACCATCTCCACCGGCGTGGGCTGCGGCATTATTCTCAACGGCCGCCTGTTCCGCGGCAGCCATATGGCCGCAGGCGAAATCGGCCATATGATCCTCTACCCCGGCGGCGAGCCCTGCGGCTGCGGCTCCCTGGGTTGCGCAGAAGCTTATGCCGGCGGCGCCAATTATCCCCGGCGCATCCGCGCCCGTATTGAGGCCGGCGAGCCCACGGTAATGGCCGAGCTGGCGCAAAAGCATGGCCGCATCGATGGCCGCGTGCTGGGCGAAGCCTGTGCCCTGGGCGATGCCATGGCGCTGGAAATGCTGGATGAGATCTGTGCCGCCATGGGGCTGCTGTTTTACAACATCTATAAGCTGCTCAATCTCGACTGCTATGTGCTGGGCGGCGGCCTGACCAATCTGGGAGAACCGCTGTTTTCCGGCATTCGCCGCCATTTTGAGGCGCTGCGCATCGGCGCGGATACCATGGAGCCGGTGCATTTCCTGCCCGCCCATTTCTCCTCCGCCGAAATCGGCGTTTATGGCGCGGCGCTGGTCGCCCGTTCCCGGTAAGCGTGCCGGCTTATCCCACTGAACAGGAGGCCCTTTTCATGCGCATTGCCAAGATTGCCGCCAAAATGATAGAGATTTCCCAAGGGAACCTACACGATATCGAACACTTCCTCAAGGTGCATGCTTATGCCCGCCTCATCGGGCAGCTGGAACAGCTGGCGCCCGACCGCCAGTTTATATTGGAAGCCGCCGCCTTGCTGCACGATATTGCCTGCCCGCTATGCCGCCAGACCTACGGCCATACCAACGGCAAGCAGCAGGAGCTCCTGGGCATGCCGTTGGCACAGGAATTTCTGTCAAAATTCGATCTGCCTGCCGAAACGGTCGAGCGTATTGTGTTTCTGGTGGGGCATCACCATACCCTTACCGAGGTCGACGGCCCCGATTATCAGATCCTGCTGGAGGCAGATTATCTGGTCAATGCCTCCGAGAGCAGCGATTCGCCTGCAAAGCTGCGCCATGCGCAGCAGGCATTGTTCCGCACACAAAGCGGCCTTGCCCTGTTTCGCTCTGTCTATGGGATCGACGACTGAGCGCCGCCCGCATTTTCAGAAAGGATTTTTTGAGTTATGACGATCGATTCTACCGTATTCAAGCACTATACCCAGTGGCAGCAGGCTCTGCCGCAGCTTTCAGAAGAACTGCAGACTCTGGCACAAGATGAGGCTGCTCTCAGCGACAGCTTCTACCGCTTTCTGGAATTTGGCACTGCCGGGATGCGCGGTGTGCTCGGCCTGGGCACCAACCGCATGAACCTCTATACCGTGCGCCGCGCCACCGCAGGGCTGGCTGCCTATCTGCAGCAGGAGGGCAAGGCGGGCGGCACCGTGGCCATTGCCTACGATTCCCGCCTGCAAAGCGACGTCTTTGCCAAGGATACCGCCCTGCTGCTGGCCGCTTTCGGCATCAAAAGCTGCCTCTATTCCACGCTGCACAGCGTGCCGCAGCTCTCCTATACCATTTTGAAGCTGGGCTGTGCCGCCGGCGTGGTCATCACCGCCAGCCATAACCCGCCTCAGTACAACGGCTATAAGCTGTATGGCTCCGATGGCGGCCAGATGGCGGAAACCGAAGCAGCCAAAGTCACCGCCTGCATTGAAGCGGTAACAGATTACCTCACCCTGCAGCCGATGGAGGAGGCAGAGGCGCTGCAAAAGGGTCTGCTCACCTATCTGGGCGAGGAGATGGATTCCGCCTACTATGCCGACGTGCTCTCGCTGATTTCCGCGCCCGAAGCCATCGCGCAATACGCTTCCTCCTTCCGCGCCGTCTATACGCCGCTGTTCGGCACCGGCCGGGCTCCCGTCAGCCATATGCTCTCCGCGCTGGGCATCCGTTATTCCATCGTGCAGGAACAGGCGCAGCCAAACGGGCATTTCCCCGGCCTTTCCGCCCCCAACCCCGAAAATCCCGAAGCCTTCGCGCTGGCCATTGCCCAGGCCAATGCCGAGGGTGCCAACCTGATTCTGGCAACTGACCCGGATTGCGACCGCCTGGGCGTGGCCGTGCGCGACCACAGCGGGCAATTTCGCATTCTGAGCGGCAATGAGATCGGCTGCCTGCTGCTGGAGCACGTGCTCACCGTGCGCGCTCCCCTGCCAGCCGATGCCTTTGCCGTCGAATCCATCGTCTCCTCCCTGCTGGCCGTCCGCATTGCCGCCGCCCACGGCGTGCAGATGCGCCAGGTGCTCACCGGCTTCAAATATATTGCCGCCGAGATCGCGCGTTCCCTGCGCGAGGGCAAGGGGCACTTCCTCTTTGGCTTTGAGGAAAGCTACGGCTATCTGGGTGGGAC
>QANA01000072.1:0-11771 GCA_003149735.1 Clostridiales bacterium
GGAAAACAAGCTGTTTGCCACGCTGGATCCCGTCACCCGAAAAATCTCTCTGCCTTCCGGAAAAGAAGTACTGTTGACAGATACCGTCGGTTTTGTCAGCAAACTGCCGCATGATCTGGTAAGCGCTTTCCGTTCCACCTTGGAAGAAGCAACGCGTGCCGATTTGCTGCTCGAGATTTCGGATGCCTCTAATCCCGAAAATTTCCATCAGATACAGGTGGTACATGAAGTTCTATCCAGCCTTGGCGCACAGGATAAGCCTCTGATACACGTCTATAATAAAGCCGACTTGTTAGCCGAGCTTCCACAGCAGATTGCCCCCAATTCTTACTATGTTTCCGCCAAGACACAGCAGGGGCTTGACCAGCTTTTGGAAGCAATCGACGTTGCGCTGCGACCCAAGCTGATAGAAGTTTCGCTGAAATTGGGCTATCAGGAAGGCGCCAAACTGGCACAACTGCAAAAATATGCCGAGCAAATCGATATCGACTATCAGGATACCTGCATGAATATTCGGGCTCTGCTGCCCGAAACAGCTGCGCGGCGCATTCTTTCCTGAAAACCTTCATTCCAATAAAACAAGACCGTGCCTATCACTTTTCCGCACGGTCTTGTTGATTTTCCGCATTTATTTATCCAGCTTACCCCAAAAAAGAACTGTGGTGTTTTTTACCGTGATATATTTTTCCGGAGTCCATTCATCCAACAACTTGCGCAGCTCGCTTCGATAATATCCATAGCAGGGATCCTGTGGATTCGGTGCATAGGAAGAAGAAAGGCTCCTCTCAATAAATTGTTCTTTTTCATAACAAAGAGGAAAAGCAAACTCCTGCCTTTGCAACGCCTGCCCAAAAAATTTCTCTGCAGCCGTTTCCGTTTTTTCCAGACCATGTTTTAAGGAAGAAAATCCCGGGCAATACTTCTGGCAGAGCATATGTTGTTTTTGCGTAAACGGATCCTGATAGTCGCGTGCATTAATTAGCAGGCAAACAATTCCCTCCCGTTTTAAAATCCGCTGGCATTCCGCTAAAAATGCCGCTGTATCCAACCAGTGAAAAGAAGAAGCCGCCGCTATCAAATCAAAAGAATCCGCAGGCAGCCCCGTCTCTTCGGCAGAAGCAGCTACGATATGCAGCTTGTATTCTGTCCCCAGGTTTTTTTCCAACTTTGCCCGCATTTGCGCATTGGGCTCGACAGCATAGGTTTCAATACCATGCCGTAACAGTTCTCTGGTAAAAATACCTGTCCCAGCGCCAATATCCGCTGCTTTTGCTTCTGCCTTCACCCAGCCCATAATCGCCTGCACAGCTTCCGGCGCATATCCCGGCCGTGCACGATCATAATAATCTGCCCGCTGATTAAATACAGTCTCATTTGCCATTTTCCTGTCCCCTATTCTTCTTGCCTGCTTTCGCAGAGAAAAAGCGGCCGCAAAACCTGCCGCCGCTTTTTCATAGCCTTAGAAATTTTCTTTTTCTTCCAGGAATGCTGCCAACTTTTCAATAGGCATACGCACCTGTTCCATGGTATCACGATCACGTACGGTGACACAGCCATCTGTTTCGGTATCAAAATCCACCGTAATGCAGTAGGGAGTGCCTATTTCATCCTGACGGCGATAACGCTTACCGATGCTGCCGGCAACGTCATAATCTACGTTGTGATGCTTGAGCAGCATGGAATAAATCTCATCCGCTTTATCAGAAAGTTTTTTGGAAAGCGGCAGGATTGCTGCCTTATAAGGCGCCAGCGCCGGGTGCAAATGCATCACGACACGCGTATCACCATTTTCCAGTTGTTCTTCATCATAAGCTTCGCAAAGGAACGCCAGTGCCACACGGTCTGCTCCCAGAGACGGTTCAATGCAATAAGGCACATATTTTTCATTGGTAATCGGATCCTGATAAATGAAGTTTTCACCGGAATGTTCCATATGCGCTTTCAAATCGAAATCCGTACGATCAGCAACACCCCAAAGTTCGCCCCAACCAAAGGGGAAGAGATATTCAATATCCGTTGTCGCGTTGGAATAGTGGGAGAGCTCTTCCGGCTCATGATCACGCAGACGCATAGTTTCCTTGGAAATACCCAGATCCTGCAGGAATTTAGCACAATAATCCTTCCAATAATGGAACCACTGCATTTCCTCTGCCGGATTGCAGAAAAATTCCAGCTCCATCTGCTCAAATTCCCGAGTACGGAAGGTAAAATTGCCGGGGGTAATCTCATTACGGAACGATTTGCCAATCTGAGCAATACCCATAGGCATCTTTCTTCTGGTCGTACGCAATACGTTTTTGAAGTTCACAAAAATACCCTGTGCCGTTTCGGGGCGCAAATAGATCTGAGAAGCTGTATCCTCATTGACGCCCTGAAAAGTCTTAAACATCAGGTTAAACTTGCGAATAGATGTAAAATTAGCCTTTGCGCCGCAGGAAGGGCAAGGGATATGCTCCGCAATGAAAGCTTCCATTTCTTCGTTGGACATTACGGCAACGTCAATCTCCTCTCCTCTTTCAAATGCATATTCCTCAATCAGCTTATCCGCACGGAAACGCTCATGGCAAGATTTGCAGTCCATCAACGGGTCATTAAATCCTCCCACATGGCCGGAAGCAACCCAAGTCTCCGGATTCATGAGAATGGCGCAATCCAAACCGACATTATAACGGCTTTCCGTAACAAACTTACGCCACCATGCCTTTTTCACATTGTTCTTGAATTCCACGCCAAGGGGGCCATAGTCCCATGTATTGGCGAGACCGCCATAGATCTCCGAGCCGGGGAAAATAAACCCTCTGCCTTTACACAGCGCGACGATTTTATCCATAGTCTTTGCTTTGGGATCCATCAATACCTACCTCCTGATATAATGTTCTCATTCTAATTTAATTCAATAAAAAAAGCCTTTCATCCCTTAAGGGACGAAAGGCTACCTTCCGTGGTTCCACCCTCATTGGCAAAAAGCCCGCTTCTTTGCTGCAGCCCGTTTGCGGAGTCGCCTTCCAAAGTATATCTTCCTGCAGTTTACACCAGCCACTGCCTCTCTTTACCGCCAATATACCCGTTTTTCTCCGGCTGCTCATATAAAATTATCCTTGCATTACATCATAAATCAAAGCAGTCATTTCTGTCAAGCCATTTATACGACTTTTTTGTTTCCGCAAATTTTTCATCAAAAAAAGCGGCACCAAAATCCTGCTTATGCGTATTATACACTAAAGCCCCAAGCGAGGGCAAAAAATCATCAATCAGGAGGAACGAATATGTGTAACGGTGGATTTGGCGGCAGCAATTGTTGGTGGATCATTATCCTGCTTCTGTGCTGTGGTGGTTGTGGCAATGGTAATAACTCTGGCTTTGATAATTGCCTGTGGCCGATCATCCTGCTGCTCTGCTGCTGCAACAACGGTTCTCAGGAAAACTCTTCCTGCGGCTGCGGTTGCTAAACAAAGCGCTTGTTTACGATAACATAATGCACTGCCCGCAGGCAGTGCTGCCAAACAAACTATATCACGGTACAGCACCGGCCCTAGCAATTCGGGCCGGTGCCTTATTGTGTTCCCGGTTTTCACTTCAAAAAGGAATTGTATTGCCCCTATAAAAATAGTACAATGAAAAAGGGCCTTTCACCATGATTATTTTAAAAGGGGAATACTTTGTTTTATGAAACGCAGTGAGATTAATGCGATTTTAAGAGAGGCAATGCGCTTTATTGATTCCTTTCATTTTGCACTTCCGCCTTTCGCTTACTGGAAACCGGAGGAATGGGCTAAAAAAGGCCCTGAATGCAACGAAATCCGGGATAATATGTTAGGTTGGGATATTACCGATTATGGATTGGGGCGTTTTTCCGAAGTTGGTTTAGTCTTAATTACGATTCGAAATGGTAATCAGAACAACCCTGCCTATACAAAACCTTATGCTGAAAAATTGCTGATCAGCCAGGAAGGGCAAGTTTGCCCTATGCATTTCCATTGGAAAAAGATGGAAGATATCATCAACCGTGGCGGCGGTACGCTGATGATGCAGCTCTATAATTCCACCCCCGAAGAGGAGCTGGATCTGCTGAATCCTGTGCATGTTGTTTCTGATGGAGTCGCGCTTACCGTTCCTGCAGGCACTGTTCTGGAATTACAGCCCGGGCAAAGTGTTACACTCACCCATGGTATGTATCATGCTTTCTGGGCAAAAGAAGGCAGTGGTGCCGTATTGATCGGCGAAGTCAGCCAATGCAACGACGATAATACCGATAATCGTTTCCTGGAACCGATGGGGCGCTTCCCGCAAATCGAGGAAGATGAGCCGCCGCTTCGCCTGCTTTGTACCGAATATCCCTCTGCTTAAAATAATGCCTGCCCCGATTTAATGGGCAGGCATTTTCATTCGCTTTTTCTTCTATTTGATTGCTCTCTTGCTTCCGCTAATTTTCCACCTTCATGCCGGCTGCAATTTCTTCTTTACTTACACCCAGTGCCGTGGCCAGTTCTCCGAAAATCAGTTCTTCCGCTTTTCCTTCGTAAAGTTTATCGGTTTGGCAGAGTTTTTTACCGTTTCGCTCTGCACTGTTCTTCTTGGCATATATATAGGCCAACAGCTGCAATACATCCAAAATATTCCCTGTCTCCAACAGGGATTTATAATAATTTGGCAGCTCACGCTGTTCCAGTTCGGGAGGTTGTGCACCATACTGCTTCAGCAGCTGCGGAATCTGCTCCAGCAATTTCTGCGCTTCTTCCTTTTCCAAAATCGGGCGCATCGGCACCTTTGCATCTACCGGAATGAAAATTGTTTCGCTGCCATAAACCGGTTCCAGCGTATAATACAATTTTCCTGTATCTATGCCTGAAAGCTGAGGTTCCCCCACTGCTTTAACTTTGCATACACCAGTCTTGCCATACATAATATAGGAACCCGTTTCAAACATATATACTTTCACCTCCATATAATTTTCAATACAATTATAGTATAGCACAAATTTTGGTTTTACGTAAGAGGTTATTATAAAAAGTTATGCGCAGCAGCTTTTATTTTTTTCAAAATCGCTGGTTATATTGGGGATATTCTTTATTTCGTCGTTGCCTCGCAGATTATCTCCCACCTATATACCGACAATATTTTTTTGTAAATGGAGATTCGTCTTCATTTGTCTTAATGTACAGCAATTTTATTTTACAATATTTGTAAATCTATGTCCTTTATCTTTTTCACAGAAAAAGACAAAAACAAAAGAACCTGTTCAAAACGAACAGGTTCTTTTGTTGGAGCTGGTGATGAGAATCGAACTCATGAACCTCTTCATTACCAATGAAGTGCTCTACCGACTGAGCTACACCAGCACTGCCCATCTATTGTATCTCAAAATTCAGTGGATTTCAATACTTTTTCGTATATTTTTGAATAAATTTGAAAATAAAATCAAACAATTCATTTCCAAGCTATCACATATGGAATTTCAATCAAAATGATAATTTTCGTAAGGAACCAGTTTCGCTAACACCGCAAACCGTTTTGCATGGTTTCCGCGAACACAAGTGGAAAGCATAACCACTTGTTCATCCTTACTCACTTGTACGTCCGTCTGTATGAGCGATCCTTGCGCAAGCATTTGGATATCCGCCATAAAATCATCTCTGTCCGTAAAAGAAATACGATAATTATCCAAATCGGCCTCAATCTCCCGCGCCGCAAAAATTTGCAGCACATAAACCTGGTCCGGCACAGCCAAAAGCAAGTACGGATGTTCTTCATAATACTGTTGATCTCTATATTCCAACAATCCGGCAAACATAGAGCCGTTATTCATGCGGTGCCCATAAAAAATCGTCTTGGGATCTGTTAATGCGCGATCATTGGCGTAATCCATAAAAATGGCACCACAGCTGTTCTTCTCTCCGGATGCAGTATAGTTCAGATAATAGCTGTTGTCCTTTCCCTGTACGACCGGATAATTAATTTCCGAGCCTTCCAAAAAAATCCATCCGCAAATATCCGGATTTTCCTGTTGCAATGCAGCAAAATCCACCTCTAATTCAGGTTTCCGGGTTTCCTGCACTTCTTCTTCCTGAGAAGGGGTCGGCGTATATTGTACATACTGTTCCATTTTCGCATTGATTTTTTTGCCTGCAGCCCGCTCTGCATACGTGCTGATAATCTGATAGCCGCAAAAAACCATCACACCCAAGCACAGTATAATGGCCAGGTTCATCCAGCGCCCGACAATTTTTTTCTTTCTTCTGTTTCTTCTGTTTCTCTCGTTTCTATATTGTGGTGCCCTCTGAGCCGGCGCCTGACTCTTCAATTTTCTCATACGTTCAGTATATCACTCTTTTTCTTTTTTTCCAAGCCGCTGCAGCATATTCCTCTTTATGCTTTGCATAAATTAATTCAGAAGCATCTTTTCTATATTATAATCCATCCTGCATCGATTTTCTGGGAGGTTTCATGAAAAGTAATACGGTAACCGCGCTCTGTCTGCTTTGTCTGGCAGGGCTGGCATTTGGATTGATCATGCTGACTGTCTCTTCTTCCAATCAAGCCGTTTCTGTTACGGCAGTTTACGCTCATAACTGGTATTACAAACCCAGGCAGGACGGCGGCCAACCCATCGTCGCTGATGATGCCGGTTTTTTGCAGAATTATCCGCATCTTTGTCTGGGAAACGCACAGGATAAAACCATTTATCTCACCTTTGATTGCGGTTATGACAACGGTTATACTGCCGGCATTCTGGACGTATTAAAAGCAAAAAATGTCAAAGCTGCTTTTTTTGTCACCGGCCATTTTCTGGATTCCAGCCCGGCTTTGATTCGCCGTATGGTTGATGAAGGGCATTTGGTCTGCAATCACAGCAATACCCATAAAGACTTATCCAACGTCACCTCTCCGCAAGTTTTTTTGGATGAAATCCAGGGATTGGCTGAGAAGTATGAACAATTAATCGGCCAAAAAATGCCTAACTACGTGCGCCCACCCGAAGGCAAGTATAGCGAAAGTTTCCTCAAATTATGTCAGGAATACGATTATATCCCTGTTTTCTGGAGTTTTGCCTATAAAGATTGGTTAAATGACGCGCAGCCCTCCCACGAAGAAGCAATACAAACGATCCTTTCCCGCACACATCCGGGCGAAATTGCCTTGCTGCACTCCACCTCTGCAACCAATGCCGCGATACTGGGGGAAGTAATTGACCGCTGGCATGCCGATGGCTACACCATAAAAACATTGGATGATCTCAAAAACGAACAATTGCAGTCGCAAAATACCTCTCCATCCGCCTGAACATAAAAAAGAGTGTATCTTTACAGATACACTCTTTGCCATTCTTCTCTGTTTTTAAGCCTTCAGATAAACTGCCAACTTAGCCAAACGATTCAGGGCTTCCTGCAAAGAATCCTCGCTGCGGGCAAAATGCAAACGGATCAAATGGTTGATCGGTTCACGGAAGAAGCTGGAGCCGGGCACCGCCGCCACACCTATTTCTTCTATCATCCACTCGCAGAACTGCAAATCTGTCCAACCCTGAAATTTTTCCTGTTTCAGAAAATCAGATATATCCACCAGAATAAAATAGGAACCCTGCGGCACTGTATGTTTGAGGCCGATTTCATCCAGCCCCTTCATAAAGAGTTCTCTCTTTTTTCCATACATAGCCGCCATATCCTCATAATAGGATTTCCCCAAAGCAAAGCCGGCACATGCCGCTTCCTGCAAAGGCGCCGGTGCTCCCACCGTCAGAAAATCATGCACCTTTTTCACATTTTCAGCCACATCTGCGCGCGCTATCAGAAAACCCAAGCGCCAGCCTGTAATAGAGAATGTTTTGGAAAGCGAATTGCAAGTAATTACCCGCTCTCTGCCACCTGGCAGCGAAGCTGCTGCGACATGCTGATAAGGCGGAAATACGATATGTTCATACACCTCATCTGTAATTACAAAGGCATCATACTGCTGTGCCAACTTGAGGATATATTCCAATTCCGCTCGGCTAAACACTTTCCCGCAGGGGTTAGAGGGGTTGCAGACAATAATGGCTTTTGCCCCTTGTGCAAATGCAGCTTCCAACGCTGCCGGATCAAAGCCGAATGCAGGCGGTTCCAACGGCACATAGATGGGATCCGCACCGCTCAGAATCGCATCAGCTCCATAGTTTTCATAAAAGGGGCTGAATACAATCACCTTATCACCCGGATTGCAAACCGTCATCATAGCGGCCATCATAGCCTCGGTAGAGCCACAGGTCACAACAATTTCTGTTTCAGGATCAATTTCGTAGCCAAAAATCGGCGAATATTTTTCAGCGATACACTTGCGCAGATTCTCCGAACCAAAAGTGATGGAATACTGATGCTGTTCCCCACCCGACGCCATTGCCGCCAGCGCATCCAACAGTGCCTGCGGCGGATCAAAGTCCGGGAAGCCCTGAGACAGGTTGATGCTTCCCGGCTTTGCATCGCTGATGCGCGTCATACGGCGGATCACGGAGTCTGTAAAGGTATCCACTCGTTTACTCAACTGCGGCATGCGATTACTCCTTATTCTATACCGGCCAATTTCTGAGCTTCCAGCGTATATCCGGAAATCAGATCTTCCTCAATCAGCTTGGCGATTACCGTATTCAGATATTCTGTAAATTCCTCATTGCCCTTCTGCACACCAATACGGATTCCACTGTATTCTGTCCGTTCAAACCGGAAGGGGCAGACTGCCAAATCCGGATTTACGCTTGCATATGCATTGGCAGCCAATTCATCCATCACAGCGCCTTCGATTTTGTCATTCTGTACTTCCAAAATCAAATCCTGTATTTTAGTCAATCCGACTACATTTGCTTCTCCTGCATATTCTGCAGCTCTCTCATAGGGCTTGGAGCCGCTCTGCGCACCGACTTTATGACCTTCCAGATCTTCCGGTTCCACAAAATTGCCGGCAATCTCCTTTTTGGCGATCATAACATTATCCGTATAGTAGACCACATCCGTAAAGTCAATGCTCTGCATTCTCTTTTCATCAGCATTCATGCAGGCTGCCACAATATCAAACTCTCCCTGCTTCAGGCTCATAACCAGATTGTCAAAGTTCATATCTACGATTTCCAGCTCTACTCCCAGATCATCTGCAATATACTGGCAAATATCAATATCAATGCCAACGATGGTATCTACGCCATCAATCTCCGTATGGAATTCAAAGGGAGGATAGTCAGCCGACGTACCGACAACCAGCTTACCTGCATCCTTGATCTGTTCCAACTTGGATTTCTCTTCCTTTTTGCCGCAGGCTGCACAGCCTACCAGCAATACCAGTGCCATAACCAGTGCTAAAACTTTTTTCATATTAATTTCCTCGTTTCCGATTAATTTGTTTTAAATAAAATCGTCTCATTCCCAAAGGGGTTTATCCCAAAGCACCAATTTTGTACCAATACCCATTTCCATTGCATTGAGGTACATCTGGTAGCCAATCATGATATCCAATGCGCCCAAGCCCATGGATGCAGACATCACAAACTGATCATCCGACGTACGTAATTTCTTTTCGCCCAGTACCAGCTGGCAAAGATCGATAATTTCCTTTTCGTCGAGCTTCCCTTCCTGGCTCAATTTGGAGAGCGGATTTACATGTGTTCTCAGCTGAGTCCAATAGTCGGCTGCAACATGATCTGCACTGAGCACTACCTCTTCGCACACTTCGCCGGAATGCATGGTAACCAAGCCGCATCCGGGCGTCAACCAGGATTTATCAATAATGGGCGTGCGGGAGGTGGTTTCTCCGACAATCAGCTGGGATTTCAGCGCAGCTGCTTTGGAATCCGTGGTGGGGATAATTTTCACACCAAGGCTGTCGCCATATTCTTCTGCAATCTCTTCCGCTTTTTTAATATCCAAATCGCTCAGATACATCGTCTTGATCTGGGGCAGTGCTTCATGAATTGCAGATACCATGGTACGGCCGATTACACCTGCGCCTACCAGAGTTGCCGTCTCGGCATTAGAGGGTGCGGTATATTTCGCCATCACACCGCCGACTGCAGAAGTACGCATCGCCGTAATCAGAGTGCCATCCAAAATGCAGAAAGGAAGCACCGTCTCCGGGTCGCTCAGAATGGAGATATCAATACCATAGGGGATGCCGGGAATCGTCGCATTCTTCTTGGCTTCTGCCGCCCATTTAACGCCGGCAATATTTACATCGCCGCCGATATAGCACGGCATGGAGTTGAAGAAGGACTGCCAGTTAGCCTTATCAGGAATACTGGTATTCGTCTTGGGGGGGTTTTTAATGAAGCCTTTGCCCAACATGGCATAAGTCTTCTCCGTAACCTCCATAATCTGTTTCATATCCAGCAATCCGGCTTTGACGACATCTTCCTGCTTGAGGAAGAGAATTTCAGGGTTAGTTGTATGCAGCATAATAGAATCCTCCAAAATATTTTAAATATGATATATCTCTTGATCACCGCCATAGGCAGCGAATTAAATGACATTGATGACTTTTGATAAAAACTCCTGTGTGCGCGGATTCTGCGGATGTTCGAAAATATCCGCGGGAGTTCCTTCTTCGGCAATGACTCCTTCATCCATGAACATCACACGCGTGGCCACTTTCTGAGCAAAACCCATCTCATGAGTGACAACCACCATGGTAATTCCGTCTTTAGCCAGGTCGGAAATTACCTGCAGCACTTCTCCTACCATTTCTGGGTCAAGCGCTGAAGTAGGCTCATCGAAAAGCAGGACATCCGGTTCCATCGCCAAAGCTCTCACAATGGCAATTCTTTGCTTCTGCCCGCCTGAAAGTTGGGAAGGATAAGCTTGCGCCTTATCTGCCAGGCCAACACGCGCCAACAGCGCCATGGCTTTCTCTTCGGCTTCTTCCTGTGGAATATGTTTTACTTTATCCATGGAAATCGTGATATTCCGCAATATATTCAGGTTATTAAAAAGGTTGAACTGCTGAAATACCATTCCGACTTTCTGCCGATGCGGATTGACGTTGAATCCTTTTGCCGTAATATCCGTTCCCTCAAAAATGATTTGCCCGGAAGTGGGCTGTTCCAACAGATTCAGGCATCGGATAAATGTGGACTTACCGCTGCCAGAAGGCCCGATAATTGCCACAACATCCCCCTTATAGAAAGTTTCGTTGATTCCTTTCAAGACTTTTAAGTCTCCAAAATCCTTACAGAGGTTTTTCACCTCAAACATGACTTCATTTTTCACTTTTTTTCATTCTCCTCTCGAAGATATTCAGCCCCTTGCCCAGAAGAATGTTTAAGGCCAGATAGATCAAAGCCGAAATATAGTAACAGGGAAGCGGGTTATAAGTGGCCGTTACCACGATGCCGTTGTTATACATCAAATCTGCAATTCCCAGGTACTGCACGATGGAAGTTTCTTTCACCATGGTTACAAATTCGTTGCCTATTGCCGGCAGAATATTTTTTACTGCCTGCGGCAGAATAATGTAGCGCATTGCCTGCCCGGAGGTCATGCCACAGGAGCGCGCAGCTTCTGTTTGCCCGATATCCACCGCCTGAATGCCCGCCCGGATAATTTCTGCAATATAGGCTGCAGAGTTGATGGAAAGTGCAATCATGCAGGGAATCGCCCGCTGCATATCCACCCCGAAGAGTGTGCCCGACGGATACGGAATAAAATCCATCTGATAGTAGACAATGTATAATTGCACCAGCATCGGTGTACCGCGAATCACGGTGATATATAATTTGCTGAACCATTGGAATGGTTTGAAGTTGGATAAACGCATCA
>QANA01000072.1:13061-28355 GCA_003149735.1 Clostridiales bacterium
ATCATGATATCCAATGCGCCCAAGCCCATGGATGCAGACATCACAAACTGATCATCCGACGTACGTAATTTCTTTTCGCCCAGTACCAGCTGGCAAAGATCGATAATTTCCTTTTCGTCGAGCTTCCCTTCCTGGCTCAATTTGGAGAGCGGATTTACATGTGTTCTCAGCTGAGTCCAATAGTCGGCTGCAACATGATCTGCACTGAGCACTACCTCTTCGCACACTTCGCCGGAATGCATGGTAACCAAGCCGCATCCGGGCGTCAACCAGGATTTATCAATAATGGGCGTGCGGGAGGTGGTTTCTCCGACAATCAGCTGGGATTTCAGCGCAGCTGCTTTGGAATCCGTGGTGGGGATAATTTTCACACCAAGGCTGTCGCCATATTCTTCTGCAATCTCTTCCGCTTTTTTAATATCCAAATCGCTCAGATACATCGTCTTGATCTGGGGCAGTGCTTCATGAATTGCAGATACCATGGTACGGCCGATTACACCTGCGCCTACCAGAGTTGCCGTCTCGGCATTAGAGGGTGCGGTATATTTCGCCATCACACCGCCGACTGCAGAAGTACGCATCGCCGTAATCAGAGTGCCATCCAAAATGCAGAAAGGAAGCACCGTCTCCGGGTCGCTCAGAATGGAGATATCAATACCATAGGGGATGCCGGGAATCGTCGCATTCTTCTTGGCTTCTGCCGCCCATTTAACGCCGGCAATATTTACATCGCCGCCGATATAGCACGGCATGGAGTTGAAGAAGGACTGCCAGTTAGCCTTATCAGGAATACTGGTATTCGTCTTGGGGGGGTTTTTAATGAAGCCTTTGCCCAACATGGCATAAGTCTTCTCCGTAACCTCCATAATCTGTTTCATATCCAGCAATCCGGCTTTGACGACATCTTCCTGCTTGAGGAAGAGAATTTCAGGGTTAGTTGTATGCAGCATAATAGAATCCTCCAAAATATTTTAAATATGATATATCTCTTGATCACCGCCATAGGCAGCGAATTAAATGACATTGATGACTTTTGATAAAAACTCCTGTGTGCGCGGATTCTGCGGATGTTCGAAAATATCCGCGGGAGTTCCTTCTTCGGCAATGACTCCTTCATCCATGAACATCACACGCGTGGCCACTTTCTGAGCAAAACCCATCTCATGAGTGACAACCACCATGGTAATTCCTTCTTTAGCCAGGTCAGAAATTACCTGCAGCACTTCTCCTACCATTTCTGGGTCAAGCGCTGAAGTAGGCTCATCGAAAAGCAGGACATCCGGTTCCATCGCCAAAGCTCTCACAATGGCAATTCTTTGCTTCTGCCCGCCTGAAAGTTGGGAAGGATAAGCTTGCGCCTTATCTGCCAGGCCAACACGCGCCAACAGCGCCATGGCTTTCTCTTCGGCTTCTTCCTGTGGAATATGTTTTACTTTATCCATGGAAATCGTGATATTCCGCAATATATTCAGGTTATTAAAAAGGTTGAACTGCTGAAATACCATTCCGACTTTCTGCCGATGCGGATTGACGTTGAATCCTTTTGCCGTAATATCCGTTCCCTCAAAAATGATTTGCCCGGAAGTGGGCTGTTCCAACAGATTCAGGCATCGGATAAATGTGGACTTACCGCTGCCAGAAGGCCCGATAATTGCCACAACATCCCCCTTATAGAAAGTTTCGTTGATTCCTTTCAAGACTTTTAAGTCTCCAAAATCCTTACAGAGGTTTTTCACCTCAAACATGACTTCATTTTTCACTTTTTTTCATTCTCCTCTCGAAGATATTCAGCCCCTTGCCCAGAAGAATGTTTAAGGCCAGATAGATCAAAGCCGAAATATAGTAACAGGGAAGCGGGTTATAAGTGGCCGTTACCACGATGCCGTTGTTATACATCAAATCTGCAATTCCCAGGTACTGCACGATGGAAGTTTCTTTCACCATGGTTACAAATTCGTTGCCTATTGCCGGCAGAATATTTTTTACTGCCTGCGGCAGAATAATGTAGCGCATTGCCTGCCCGGAGGTCATGCCACAGGAGCGCGCAGCTTCTGTTTGCCCGATATCCACCGCCTGAATGCCCGCCCGGATAATTTCTGCAATATAGGCTGCAGAGTTGATGGAAAGTGCAATCATGCAGGGAATCGCCCGCTGCATATCCACCCCGAAGAGTGTGCCCGACGGATACGGAATAAAATCCATCTGATAGTAGACAATGTATAATTGCACCAGCATCGGTGTACCGCGAATCACGGTGATATATAATTTGCTGAACCATTGGAATGGTTTGAAGTTGGATAAACGCATCAGCGCAATCAGGCAGCCCAATACCGCACCGCATAAAACCGTAAACAGCGCTACGACAATCGTTGTACGCGTTCCTCTCAAAAAATATTGATAATATTGCGCCAGAATTTCAAAAAAGCCCATTTCATCTTTCCTTATCTTTATAAATAATTCATGTTTTTCTCGATGCATACATTGTATTTTTATTCATCGAATTTGTCAATACTTTTTTTGAAAAAATATTCACATTGTTTGAAACTTTTTTCGCACTTCCTTTATTTATAGGGGGTTTTAGTCTGTTTCATTTTGCATATATTCAATTTTTATGCACAAATGAAAACAGTAAAAGCGCTGTATACCCCCCCAAAAGGCCATATACAGCGCCAACCTTATTTACTTTGCTTGCCGATTCAGATTTTTTCTACACCGAAAGATGCTTTCCGGCCGTTGATATCCCACTGTTTGACATAACCGGCCAGGCTTCCCACCACAATGCGGTCAGCCAGCGTATCTGCCGCAATCTGTTCCTGATTGCCCGAAACAATCTGCTCCACTTCGCTGCCTTCCGCCACATAGATGCAGATATGATCCACCACTTCAAAACCGGCTTCTTTACGCATTGCCTGTACTTTGCTGACAATCTCGCGGACGTTGCCTTCCTCTTCCAGTTCCGGAGTGATATTCGTATCAATGATGACGGCGAGATCGCCTTCCACTTCTACTGCATATCCCTCTTTCTGGATAGGCTCAATCAACAGATCCCCTTCGTTCAGCTCAATCATCTGGCCATTGACTTCAAAGCTGTAAGGTTTTCCGCTTCTGATCACGTTCACCACTTCACTGCCATTGGCTTCTGCCAGATATTTGCGGATTGCCCTCAGGTTTTTGCCGTATTTCGGGCCCAGTGTACGCAGCTGCGGCTTGACAATATAATTGATATATTCATCAGCTGCCGCACCAAAGTGCACTTCCTTGACATTCAGTTCTCCCTTGACAACCTGCGCATACATTTCGGGAATTTCTTCAATTCCGCCCACGTACATGGCCGCAATCGGCTGACGGTTCTTAATGTTAGCCGCATTACGGCAAGCGCGCCCCAAGGCTACCATACGCAGCACCGCATTCATATTCTTTTCCAATTCCGCATCGATGCGTGCCTCTTCCACCTGAGGATAATTGCACAAGTGCACGCTTTCGGGAGCGCCCGCATCTACGCTGCGCACCAGATTCTGATAGATGCTTTCTGCAATAAAAGGCGTAAAGGGTGCCATCAGCCGGCAGAATGTTTCAAGGACGGTATAAAGCGTCATATAAGCATCAATCTTATCCTGCGTCATTTCAGAACCCCAATAGCGTTCGCGGCAGCGGCGCACATACCAATTGGAAAGTTCATCCACAAATGCAGAAAGTTCCTTAGCCGCTTCCGTGATCAGATACTGATCCAGATATCCGCGCACCGATTTCACCGTAGAATTCAGGCGGGAAAGAATCCAGCGATCCATTACGCCCAGATTCTCGGAAAGTTTATATTGGGTAGGATCAAATTGATCGATTTCTGCATAGAGAATGTAGAACGCATAGGTATTCCACAGCGTGCCCATAAAGCGGCGCTGCGCTTCGGAAACTGCATCGGCATAGAAACGATTGGGCAGCCAGGGTGCAGAATTCGTATAGAAATACCATCTCACTGCATCGGCTCCCTGTTTATCCAGCACTTCCCACGGGTTCACTACGTTACCCAGATGCTTACTCATCTTCTTGCCTTCTTTATCCTGCACGTGCCCCAGCACAATGCAGTTCTCAAAAGGTGCCCGATCAAAAAGCAGCGCACCGATTGCCGAAAGCGTATAGAACCATCCTCTGGTCTGGTCTACCGCTTCGCTGATGAAATTAGCCGGGAAATGCTGTTCAAACATTTCTTTGTTTTCAAAGGGGTAATGCCACTGTGCAAACGGCATGGAACCGGAGTCAAACCAACAGTCAATGACTTCCTTCTCCCGCTTCATCTTCTTGCCGCATACCGGGCAGGTCAATTCAACCGCATCGATAAAAGGCTTATGCAATTCGATATCCTCGGGCACGTTTTCTCCCATTTCCCGGAGTTCTGCCCGGCTGCCTACCACATGGATATGCCCGCATTCACAGGTCCAAACAGGCAATGGTGTGCCCCAATAGCGTTCACGGGAAATACCCCAGTCGATTACATTATCCAGGAAGTTGCCCATACGGCCTTCGCGAATATTATCGGGCAACCAGTTGATGGCATTATTGTTGCGCATCAATTCATCATGCAACGCGGTCATTTTTACAAACCAGGTGCTGCGCGCATAGTAGATCAACGGTGTATCACAGCGCCAGCAGTGAGGATAGCTGTGTGTAAAAACAGGTGCATCAAACAGCTTTCCTTCTTTTTCCAGTTCTGCCAGAATCAGCGGATCCGCCTTTTTCACAAAAGTGCCATCCCAGGGAGTCCCTCCGCACATTTCGCCTTTGGTATCCACCAATTGCACAAAAGGCAAACCGTTTTCCCTGCAGACACGGGCGTCATCCTCGCCAAAGGCAGGCGCGTTATGTACAATGCCCGTTCCGTCTGTGGTCGTGACATAATCATCCGCAATGATATAGAATGCATCCTTGCCGCCGCAAGCTGCAGCAGTGCAGGCAAACAAAGGCTCGTAATGCATGCCTACCAGATCTTTTCCTTTATATTTTTGCTGGATAACGATTTCTTCACCCAATAACTTTTCTGCCAGCGCCTCAGCCAGAATATAGGAAACATCGCCCTTCTTGACTTTCACATACTCAACATCACCGTTTACGCACAGGCAGACGTTGCTGGGCAGAGTCCAGGGCGTGGTCGTCCAAGCCAGGAAATAGGTATCCGGCTGATCGGTGCTCTTAAAGCGAACAGTCGCAGATTTTTCCGTGATATCCTTATATCCCTGCGCCACTTCATGGGAAGAAAGCGCCGTTCCGCAGCGCGGGCAATAGGGCACTACCTTATGCCCTTTGTAAAGCAGACCTTTTTTATGGATCTCTTTCAGTGCCCACCATTCCGATTCAATATAATCATTATCATAGGTGATATAGGGGTGCTCCATATCCGCCCAGTAGCCAACACGTTCGGAAAGGCGCTCCCACTCATTTTTATATTGCCAGACACTCTGTTTGCATTTCTGGATAAAGTCCTCCACGCCATATGCTTCGATCTGTTCCTTACCATCCAGCCCCAGCTGCTTTTCCACTTCCAGCTCTACGGGCAGACCATGGGTATCCCAGCCCGCTTTACGCAGTACGTTGTAGCCATCCATCGATTTATAGCGAGGGAAGAGGTCTTTAATGCAGCGAGTCAGAACATGGCCGATATGCGGTTTGCCATTGGCTGTGGGTGGCCCGTCATAAAACGTATAATCTGGTTTCCCTTCGCCCTGTTTTTGAGCTTTTTTAAAAATGTTCTCTTTTTGCCAGAACTCCAGAACCTGTTCTTCTCTCTTGACAAAGTTCAGGTCGGTCGAGACTTTCTGATACATCTCTACGCACTCCTTTGTTTCATAATTGTTAATTCATAAAAAAAATCCTTCCGCCATAGGGCGAAAAGACCGCGTTACCACCTAATTTTTCCTTTTTCCACTTCGCCGGAAAAAGGACTCTTTTGCGCTTAACGGGCGCCGCACGGCTTTCGCTGCCGGAAAAACAATTGTTCTCCCCGAAAAGTGATCTCTTTCGTTTGGCTTTCCGCCGGGCTCGCACCTTCCCCCAGCTCTCTTCGGGCGCTTCAAACGCAGAATTGGCTTTTCCTCACATTTTTCCATATAATCATTATCGTCTTTCATTATATTGAATACCACTGTATTTGTCAAAGGTTTTTCTCTTTATCCGGCTTTTTTCCCATAATCAAAACGTTTTTTCAAATATTACCATTTTTTCCTTATTGTGTTTGCGAAATTAAGATTTTTTTCATATTTTTTAGTTCTCCAACTGTTTTGTCTTTGTCAAAAAAATGCTATAATTGTCAAAGTGATTACCGTGTTAAATTGAGGATATTGACATGAGAAAAAAGCTGTTGAAACTCTGCCTATGCACTGTATTGTTTGTCTTTGCTCTGTGCTCCTTTACCGCCTGCAAGAAAGTAAAATCTGCCCGCGCTGTATTTGCACCTTATTACACCGCTCATACCCCTTCCGCTTCCGAGCAGAAGGATGCCATTCTGCTTTCCAGCGATCCGCAGCCTGCTCAGGATGAGGAAGAAGACTCGGAAATTGCGCCTCGTTTTTGTTATGCAATTTATCGGCCTTCCCTGGACTTGAGTGCAACGGATGCACAAATTTCCGCCTATCTGCAGGGGCAGATCGATGCCACTTCTACATTATATAATGAAGATGCCGCTTTAAATTTAGATTATTCCCTGGATATTTTCGCTGAGAAACTCGGACAATTAAAATTTTTCGGTTTTTCCTGCCCGTTATCCAACCAGCAACCGGGAGAACATCAGATTCGTAAAGCATTCTTTTATAATGCCATCGACGGCACGATGCTTTCCTTCACTGACCTCTTTATCTCCGAACAAACCAACCTGCTCTATCAGTCGATCGACGAGGCAGTTTATGCGCAGGCACAGCTGGAAGTTGCTTCTTCCAACCTTTCTTCGGACACGCTGTTGTATTGCCTCTCCTTTGAGGAACAGGGAATGCAGATGTGTTTTCCGGCCGGTACCTTTGGCCAGACACAAAGCGAGGAATTGAAGATCGTCATTTCCTACGAAACCATTGCTCCCTGCATTGAAGAACCGCTCTACACATTGCTGGCTGATTACCTGCCAAAACGTGGCCGCGCTATCGATCCGGATAAGCCGATGGTTGCTTTGACATTTGATGACGGCCCCAGCAAATATACCGTTCCTATCGCAGAGCTGGCCGAGCAATACGACGGTCGCGTAACCTTCTGCGTAGTCGGCAACCGCATTGATCAGTTCAGCGATTCTCTGATTCGCGTCAGCGAAGCCGGTCACGAAATTGCCAATCATACCTGGGAACATAAAAAATTAGCGATTCTTTCCTATGAAGAAGCAAAAAACCAGATTCAAAAAACCAATGATAAGGTGCAGGAGCTGACAGGTAAGCCTACTACATTCATTCGCCCCACCTATGGTTCTGTCAGCGATACGCTGCGCCAGCTTTCCACCGATCTGAAAATGCCGCTGGCTAACTGGCAGGTGGATACCGAGGATTGGAAGAGCCGCAATGCCGATTCTGTTTATCAGGTATGCATGGCACAGGTAAAAGATGGCGACATCATATTATTCCATGACCTTTACGAAAGCACTTACCATGCCATCGAGCGGATTATTCCGGAATTGACCGCTCAAGGCTACCAATTAGTTACGTTGAGCGAGTTGTTGGAGTATTCCGGGCAACAACCGGAATACGGACATATTTATCGCAATATTTCCTGATTTGATTGTCAAAAAAAGTGCGGAGGAAATTAATCCTCCGCACTTTTTCTATACAAATTTTATCCGGAAACAGACTGCATCGGTAAAGAAAAGCGCTGCATGCAGGCAATATACTCTGCAACGCATACATAATTTTCCAGATCCTGCGCATCCAAGCCACGGAACGCATATAGTTCATCCCACAGCAGGCTGCTTCCTTCTACCATAAAAAAACCGGTTACTGTATCAAGTCCTACAAAAATCCGTTCTCTGCGCCCCTGCCACAATGCAACTTCTTTTTCTGCCGCTGCATATAAAACGCACCCATTGCCTTCGTTCTCCACAAAAAACGCTTTTGGTTCCGGTCTCCTGCCGCGCGGCAGCTTTTGCGCATAAAACTGATTTTCCAGAATGTTTTCCCGCACTATATTTAATGTGCTTGCTTTTCTGCTCTCCGTTAATTCGTATTTTTCCCGAAGATAATGCAATAGTTCTGTTCCGCTTTTGCGATTAGGCCAAAGCTTATCCCGATACTGCAGCCATAGCTGCTTCCATGCCGCCAGCATTTGCGGCGTCGGTTGTGTTGTAATCATAAGTATTTCCTTTTCCTTTCCTTACGGCAGCTTTCCTTGTTTCCCGCCGTATCATCCATTTTTTTCTTTCACACTGCGACCTTGATCCATCCGCCTGCAATATTCACTTTTCCTGATTGTTTCCGCTTTTCTTTTCCCGAAATTTTTCCTGTTCCCCTGCATCCACTTCCCGCCTTCTGCGTTTGGCTTCAGCAATCCGCTTTTCACTTCCTTGCCCGGTAGGCTGATAATACACTCTGCCCTCCAATTCTTCCGGCAAATACTGCTGCGTTACATAATGCCCCGGAAAATCATGGGGATAACGATATGCTGCCCCGTTGCCCAACTGATCCGCTCCCGCATAATGGGTATCGCGCAGATGCATGGGAACTCCACTTTGGTAACAGTGTTCCGCATCATAAAAAGCCTGCTCAACTGCCCGGGTAACACTATCCGATTTGGGGCTCTCGCAAATGAAAATAATCGCCTGCGCAATATTTAATCTGGCTTCGGGCATGCCAATCGCTTCCAATGCCTGCAGCGCCGCTACTGCCTGCTGCATGGCCATCGGGTTGGCCATACCCACATCTTCACTGCTGTGTACAATCATACGCCGCACAATAATCCGCGGATCTATCCCTGCATACAGCATGCGGCCGCACCAGAAAAGAGCAGCATCGCTATCCGAGCCACGCAACGATTTGCAGAAAGCTGATAACATATTATAATACTCTTCTTCATCACAGCGCACCGCTCTGTGCTGAATGGATTCCTCTGCAATATCCAACGTAATACGTATGATTCCTTCCGCATCAGGGTTGGTCGTCAGTACGGCCAGTTCCACCCCATTCAGTGCGGCGCGGGCATCTCCGTTCGCAACATTCGCAAAATGTTCCAGAGCATCCTCTTCCATCTGTATCTGCAAGTTGCCATAACCACGTTCTTTATCCTGTAAAGCGCGAAGAATAGCCAGCTTTACATCCTCCTCCCCCAACGGGCGGAACTGAAATAAACGGCAGCGGGAAACAATCGCCGGCGTCATGGCAATCAGCGGATTTTCAGTCGTGCTGCCTATGAATCGGATGATTCCCTGTTCAATAGCCGGCAAAATGCTGTCCGATTGAGATTTCGACCAGCGATGACATTCATCCAGCAACAAATAAGTAGACGTTCCATAAAGCCTCTGCTGCTTCTCCGCTTCGGCAATGATTTCCCGCACTTCTTTAACGCCGGCCGTCACCGCATTGACTTTGCGAAAAGTAGATTTTGTCGTATTGGCTATAATTTGCGCCAGAGTCGTCTTTCCGGATCCCGGCGGCCCAAAAAAGATACTGGAAGAAAGTTTATCTGCCATAATTGCGCGCCGCAGCAATTTTCCTTCGCCGATGATATGCTGCTGCCCATAGAACTCATCCAACGTCCTGGGGCGCATACGATCGGCCAAGGGGGCACTTCGATTTCGATTTTGTGAAAATAAATCCATTTTTTCTACTCTCCCGCATATACTAAAATAATCATACCTGCGCACTTAGGCAATATTTTCCGCCCAATATCTCTATAAATTTTATTATAGCATAAACAACGAAAGGCGTCTGCATAGCTTTTCAGCATAAATTCAGTGTTTTTTATATAAATCGCTATTTTATCATATAAACCAGTTGACCGATTCTCTAATCTTGAGTACAATTAGTGTATTATCATATTAAAGTTTCCACTATATTTTTACAGGAGGATCTTATCTTGAAACGCGTATACAACTTTGCAGCCGGCCCGGCCGCGCTGCCCCTGAGCGTGCTTGAGAAAGCAAAAGAAGAACTGACCGACCTTGGCGGTACTGGCATGTCTGTTATGGAGATGAGCCACCGATCTTCTACTTTCAAAGCAATTGCCAACGACGCGGAAACCCGCCTGCGCAGGCTCCTTTCCATTCCGGAAAATTATAAAGTCTTGTTCCTTCAGGGCGGAGCCTCCATGCAGTTTGATATGTTGCCCATGAATCTGATGCACAATACCAAACGGGCCTACTATATCAATTCCGGCAGTTTTGCCAAGAAAGCAGCAAAGGAAGCAAAATTATTCGGCGAAGTAATCGTCCCCGCTTCTTCTGAAGAGGCAAATTACACTTATCTTCCCAAGCTCACTCCGGATATGTTTGCACAGCCGGCTGATTACGTTCATATTACTTATAACAATACCATTTACGGCACTGAATTCCATGGTACTCCCGATGTCAACGGGCAAGTGCTGGTAGCCGATATGACTTCCTGCATTCTTTCCGAGCCGATCAATGTGGCTGATTACGGTGTGATTTATGCCGGTGCTCAGAAAAACATCGGCCCGGCTGGCCTTACCGTCGTCATCATCCGTGAAGATTTGATTGGGCTTGTTCCCAATTTGCCCACCATGCTGGATTATGCAGTACATGCGAAAAATGATTCCATGTATAACACTCCGCCAACCTTTGCCATTTATATGGCTGGCTTGGTTTTCCAGTGGATGGAAGAGCTGGGAGGAATTCCGGCAATCTACGAAGCCAACAAACGCAAAGCTGCTATGCTTTATGATTACCTCGATCAGCAGTCCAAATTATTCCGCGGCATTGTAACCGATAAGAAAGATCGTTCCATCATGAGCGTTACTTTCACTACCGGCGATAAAGAACTGGATGCAAAATTCTGCAAAGAAGCAGAAGCAGCGGATCTCTGCAACCTGAAGGGACATCGCATTGCAGGCGGTATGCGTGCCAGCATTTACAATGCGGTCAGCGAACAGGCAGTGCAGGCGTTGGTTTCCTTCATGGCTGAATTTGAACAGAAAAATTCCTGAGGAACTATCTTATGTATAAAATCAAAAAATTAAATGCCATTTCAGATGTTGTTTACACGCATCTGCCCGAAGCAGATTACCAGGTCAGCGACGAGTTGCCCGATGCAGAAGCTGATGCGTTTTTGGTACGCAGTGCCAACTGCCACGAAATGACTTTGTCAGAAAATCACCTTGCTTTTGCCCGTGCCGGTGCCGGCGTCAACAATATTCCGATCGAAGCTTGCACCAGAAAAGGCATCGCCGTCTTTAATACACCCGGTGCCAATGCCAATGCCGTAAAGGAATTAGTGCTATGTGCATTGCTGTTGGGTTCCCGTGATATTACCGGCGGAATTGCTTGGGCTAAAGGATTGGCAGGGGAAGGGGATGCCATCGGAAAATTAGTCGAAAAAGGCAAAAAACAGTTTGTTGGCCCGGAAATCATGGGCAAAACCTTGGGTGTGATTGGTTTGGGTGCCATCGGCGTCATGGTCGCCAACATGGCTGCACGCCTGGGTATGAAAGTCATCGGCTATGATCCCTATATCTCCATCGATAATGCCTGGCACCTTACAACGGCAGTACAGCATGCGCTCAATATAGAAGAACTGCTTTCCGAAGCAGATTATATTACCATCCATGTACCGTTGATGGATAGTACGCGCAATTATCTGGATGCGGAGCAAATCTCCAAAATGAAAGAGGGCGTTGTTTTACTCAACTTTGCCAGAAATGGTCTGATTAACGAGCAGGCTCTGTTCCAGGCTCTGGATGCCGGCAAAGTAGCCCGGTATATCACCGATTTCCCAAATGAAGCTTGCCTGAATCACGAAAAAGTGATCTGCACACCACATCTTGGTGCTTCCACGCCTGAATCCGAAGAAAACTGCGCTGTCATGGCTGCTGAAGAACTGCGCTATTATCTGGAAGTAGGCGGAATTCGCAATTCCGTCAATCTTCCGGCCTGCCAGCTTTCCCCCAGCCCTCATTCCCGGATTACAGTCATTCATGATAACCTTTCGGGTATCATTGGCAAGATCAGCAGTGCCTTGGGCGAAGCAAATATCAATATTGAAGAAATGGTCAACAAATCGCGTGGGGATATTGCTTATTCAGTCTTTGACCTCAACCAGCATCCCAGCGAAGAAGTGCTTTCCCGCATTGCCTCGATAGAAGGCACGGTTAAAGTGCGGTGCATCGGCTGAATTTGCCGACTTATACAAGCGTACGGAAATATTCCGTACGCTTTTTTTCTTTGCTTTCCAAAATCGGAAAATAAAAAATATTTTTCTATTTTTCCATTTTCAGGTAGGTATTTCCCTCCTTCTTGGCGAATATTAATATAAGAGCAGGACATCCCCGTGCGCATTCAAGCGATTTTAAAAATTACATATATTTTGCTTCGCCGGACATGCCCAAAAATACAGGAGGTTAATCCATGATTGTAAATGTAGTCGATAAAAATCTGCGCTCCTTTTTAGATGCAGAGGATCAAGCCTATATGGAACAGGCTGCCGAACAGGCGCATGCATTGCTGAAAGCCGGCAATGGCGCAGGCAGCGATTTTCTCGGTTGGCATACTTATCCGGCAACCTATGACGTGCAGGAATACGAGCGTGTAAAAAAAGCGGCGCAAAAGATCCGCAGTGATTCACAGGTGCTCATCGTCATCGGCATTGGTGGCTCTTACCTGGGCGCACTTTCAGCCATCGAATTGCTCAAAGGGCGTTTTTATAATCTCAGGCAGGGAGATTTGCAGATCTTCTTTGCCGGCAACAACATCAGTGCCTCCTATCTCAATGAAGTAATGGCATTATGTGAAGGCAAAGATATTTCTGTCAATGTCATTTCCAAATCCGGAACGACAACTGAACCTGCGATTGCATTCCGCGTTTTCAAACAATATATGGAAAAACGTTATGGCCGCGCAGAAGCAGCCCGGCGCATTTATGTTACCACCGATCGCTCCCGTGGTACGCTCAAAGCATTAGCCGATGTGGAGGGTTATGAGACCTTTGTTGTCCCCGATGATATTGGAGGAAGATACTCCGTGCTCACCTCAGTAGGTCTGTTGCCCATCGCAGCTGCCGGTTGCGATATCGACGCCATCATGCAGGGCGCACATCAGGCAATGGAGGATCTTTCTCAGCCCGGTTTGAGCAATCCGGCTTATCATTATGCCGCACTGCGCAACGTACTGTATCGCAAAGGGAAAACAACTGAAATTCTGGTCAGCTACGAACCGGATCTTGTCTCCTTTGCCGAATGGTTCAAACAGCTATTTGGTGAAAGCGAGGGCAAGGATGGCAAGGGCATCTTCCCGGCAGCCGTTTCCTTCTCCACTGACCTGCATTCTATGGGACAATATATCCAGCAGGGGCTGCGCAATCTGTTTGAAACCGTACTGTTTGTAAAACATCCCAAACAGGAATATATTATCCCAACAGACGATGCCAATGCAGATGGGCTTTCCTTCCTGGATAAAGTACCTGTCAGCCAGGTCAATCGCGTTGCTTTCCAAAGTGCACTTTTGGCTCACACCGACGGTGGTGTTCCCAATATTGTTTTGGAAGTGGAGCAAATTGATGCTTTTACTTACGGTTACCTTGTCTATTTCTTCGAAAAAGCTTGTGCTGCTTCCGGTTATATGCTGGGCGTCAACCCCTTCAACCAGCCGGGCGTAGAAGATTATAAAGTCAATATGTTTGCTCTGCTGGGCAAACCCGGTTATGAGCAAAATCGCAAAGCACTGGAAGAACGCCTTGCGGATTGAGTCTCGCGCATTTCAAACAAAAAACACCTGCTTAAAAGCAGGTGTTCATAAAACAGTAAAATGGCGTGGCATTTATTGCCACGCCATTTTCAGATATTGGATAGCCACAAAGCGGCGCAAGGAGACATCCTTGATTGGAACATGGTGACGCCAAATACGCATACGAGAAAACTGTATAAAAGTGCGCTCTTTTCACAGCCCTTATGCAAGCGAAAAGATAGTGCGCGGTTTACTGGCTATACTCAAACAACTGAAAGGTATAGGATTCGCCGGGAATAATGTCATAAATCACAACAGAATCGTCCTTGAACCTGTCTCCCGCGCTCAAAGATGAAAAATAAATATTACCGGAGTCAACCATGTAGCCAGCGCTGTCGTACAGCTTATAGCTGATTATATCATACCCGGAATTGCTATTACCGTTTGTCTTTTCTCCGGTAATTATGATGGATAGCTGTGGAAAGTAATCCTTGTCAAACTTATAATCTGCTCCTTGGATTTGAATGACAGACGCTGTGCCACCCATATAATCCCTTACCTTCAGGTCCAGCGGAAATGGATCAAATGTCACCTGGACATCTTCAATAGGCAGGCAGTACAGCGCATCGCAGTTCACTTCATCAAATTGAACCGCATTTTCTTTGTATACAGTAAAATAGACTTTCCCGTTTGCGGACTTTCCAGCCGCAATCTCTGCGGCTGGAATCCTCACGTTGGCAAGATATTGTTCCCCAGCGACCTGACTGGTATAATAACTGTAATCATCAGAAGAAACGGATTTTGTACCAGTGTAAACTGCTTCACCCTCATCATTTACGATTCGAATATCAACGTCAACATCGGCTGACAACGGCTTATCGTTCTTGTCAGCCAGCCCAAAAAAAATGCTGTAATCGTTCGTTCCCTCATTATACTGGAAAGACCAACTTTTCAGTGTTTCGACGCGAGACGCCGATGATCCGCACCCGCTCAGCAATAGTGCAAGTACGAACCACCACATAAGAAAGCTTCGTTTCATTTCTGCGCCTCCGTATCTGTCCTTGCCTTTATTACATAGAACATTTCTCGTTCGAGTAAACGCTTTTTCTTTGGATCCATCGTGCAGTAATTGCGGTTGCACCGGTCGCTCAGAAAGCAAGTCGCGCAGATAATCTGCTTGACTTCCTGCATAATCAGCTCATCGTTACCGGGAAGCTCATAGGCTTCAATTTGCTGAATGCCTGTCGGATTGCGTAGCCCATAATCAATCAGCTTCCCGTTTCCGGTCTTTACATAACGATAGACCTCGGCTCCAAAGGAAACGCTGTCACCAACGTCAAACTCTTCAAAACCGGATTTGTCCATCCAGACATGATCTTCTTTTCCGTCGAACATCTCTCCGTCCGGAAACATGCCGCTGATAAAAATTCGTTTGAAGCAGATATACT
>QANA01000046.1 GCA_003149735.1 Clostridiales bacterium
TTTTTCGTCCCCTACTATGTGGAGCTGGGTTACAGCAACAGCCGCATCGGCATCATCATGGCGGCCAATTCGGCCATGGCCTCTATCTTTCCGCCCCTGCTGGGGCTGCTTTCGGATAAGCTGCGCTCCAAGCGCAAAACGCTGCTCTTCTGCCTGGCCGTGCTGGGGCTGACGGCACTGTGCGTACCGGTGGTGGGCAAACAATTCCTGCTGACGCTGCTGATCGCGGCGCTGTACAACGGCCTGCGCTATGCGACCGTCTCCATCGGCGAGACCTGGGCCATGAGCGAAGTCAACCGCGCCGCTGCCCTGGGCAGCCGCATGAGTTACGGCTCGGTGCGGGCATGGGGATCGCTCGGCTATTCCCTCACCTGCCTCGCCTACTATTTCTGCCTCAACGGCACCGGTGCCTCCAACGCCATCACCATGTATGGCGGCGCCGCACTGGCTCTGATCGCCTTCTGCATCGCCTTCGCCGGCAAGAACAAGGAGCAGGCCGGGGCTTCTGCCCATACCCGCACCCTCTCCATGAAAGAGCTGAAGCCGGGGCGTCTTTTCAAGAATTACTATTATATGACTTTTCTGGTAGTCTACGTGCTGATGAGCTGCTCCATGAATTTCGGGCAAAACTACATGTCGCAGCTGATGGAGGAAGTGGGCGGCAATGCCGCCTTTACGGGCGTGCTCAATTTTGTGCGCTCCTTTCTGGAAATCCCACTGCTCTTCCTCTCCCCCCTGCTGGTGCGCAGGCTGGGATACCGCAGTTCGCTGATGATTTCCTGCGCGGCCTTTGTGGTCGAGCAGTTTTTCTACATCTATGCCGGCGGTGCTGCCGGCGTCATGCTGGGGCAGGTGATTCGCGGGCTTTCCTGCGGCATCATGTTCTCCTGCGCCGTATCCTACATCTATTCCCTGGTGCCCCGCAGCCTGACCGCCACGGCCCAATCCATCTGCGCCGGCTGCAACAACATTGTGAGCATGCTGGCCAATCTGGCAGGCGGTTTTCTCATCGACGCGCTGGGCATCCGCAGCATCTTCTGGGTTTCGGCAGGCATACAGCTGGCGGCTGTGCTCCTCTTTGCCGGTTCCCTGCTGCTGGCCAGACTGCGCCGCATCGCCCCTTACGAAGCCGCTGCCGACCCGGTGGAACAGGCGCTCAGCGCGCAAACCGCCCCGGCTGCCCGCTGAATTTTCCCACTCTTTTTCCAAAAAATACTTTGCAAATTCTGTTTTACAATTTCTGGCGAGTGTTATATGATTATAGCAGGCAGAGCCTTGAGAACTCTGCCCTTTTTTTGGATGACGAAAGGAGTTTTTTCATCTATGCAGTCCACTAAGGAGCTTCACAGACAGGCCAGAAATACCTATCTTTACTACTCAATCTCATTTTTGCTTTTCTGCACCTGCTATTCCTGCCTGACTTACAACACCGCTTATTATCTGGAGATCGGCCTTTCCAATACGGCCATCGGCATCATCCAATCGGCCAACTCGCTGGGCGCTTTTCTTTTACCGCCGCTGATGGGCGTTCTGGCCGATAAAATGCGCTCCATGCGCAAGGCGCTCCTGCTGTGCATCAGCCTCAATACCCTGTGTTTTGCCCTGCTGCCCAGTCTGCGCACCTTTATGCCGCTGCTGCTGCTCACCTCCGTCTTTGCGGGCTTCCGCAATGCCGCCGACTCCCTTAACATGACTTGGATCGTCTCCGAGCTGGAGCAGAAAAAGAAGCAGGGCATCTTCCTCAACTACGGCAGCATACGCATCTGGGGATCGATTGGATATTCCCTCTCCTGCATTGTGCTCAACCTGCTCATGAGCCGGCTGGGGCTTACCAACGAAGGATCCTTCTATATAGGCGCCGCCGGCATGGGCGCCATGATGCTCTTTCTGCTGTTCGGCTCCGACCGCAGCAGCACATCGGCCGCACCCGACGTCACCCCGCAAAAGCACAAAACGCTGACCCTGAAGCAATTGAAGCCGAGCCGCCTACTGCACAACTACTATTACCTTACCTATCTGGTGGTCTATATCCTCATCTGGCTGGCTTCCTGTTTTGACCTCAATTATACCACCCACCTGCTGGAAGAAATCGGCGTTTCCACGGCTTTTCTGGGCACGGTGAGCGGTGTGCGCGCATTATTTGAAATTCCGGGCATCTTCTTTTCCGCCAAACTGGCAAAGAAGTTCGGCTATGAAAAATGCATCATTGCCTCTGGCATCGCTTTTACGCTGGAAAGTTTCATTTTCCTCTATGCGCAAAACAGCATGATGGTGCTGGCGGCACAGGCGCTGCACGGACTGTTTGACGGCCTGTTCATGGGGCTGTACGTCACCTATCTTTTCACGCTGGTACCCCACAGCCTGGCGGCCACCACCCAGACCATCAACATGGCGCTGGCCAATGTCGTTGCCATGGTCTTTTTCCTGCTGGGCGGCACAATTATCGACCGGCTGGGCGTGCGCCCCGTCTTTTACGTGGCAGCGGTCATCCCGGCAGCAGGCGTCCTCTGGTTTATCATCACGCTGGCCATCGGCAAAGCGCGCAAAATCCCCCGCTACGATATGGCGCAGGATCCGATAGAACAGGCATTGCAGCAGTGATCTTTTGTTGCATTTTCTCACCTTCCGCGCATCAATCAGAGAAGGCAGAAGCTCTTTAAAAAGAGAGCTCCTGCCTTCTTTTTTTCGGGCTGCTATGGTAAATCGCTCGTGAGTATGCTACACTGGTCTTGAGATTGAAATGAAAGAGGTTTGATATGAAAAACAGCTCTGCTACACGGCGAGACGCGGGGTACCTTTACTATTCCGCCGTCGTCTTTTTTCTGTATTGCGCGCTTTCCTGCTCCGCTTTTACCGTGGCCCTTTACGACAGCCGCGGCATCAGCGGTACACAGGTGGGCATTTTGCTGGCAGCGGCTTCTGCCGTTTCCATTTTTTCGCCGCCGGCCATGGGGCTGCTGGCCGATAAGCTGCGCTCCAAGCGCCGCACGCTCATGCTCTGCCTGGCGCTGGGCGGCGTCACCGACCTGCTGCTGCCCCTTTTTGCAGGCAGTTTCTGGCCGCTGCTGGGCGTTTCCGTCGTCGGCAACGCTTTTCGCGGCGCGACTTTTACCCTCTTTGATGCCTGGCTGGTGAGCGAAGCATCGGTTGCCGGGCGCAAGCTGGAATACGGCTCCGTGCGCCTGTGGGGCTCGATCGGCTATTCCTTGTTCAGCCTTTGCTACAGTGCCATCACCGAAGTGCTGGGTTCGGTCGACATTGCTTTTTATCTGGGCGGCGCGCTCATGCTGCTCACCGCGCTTTTTTGCCTGCTGGGCGCAGGCCGGGAGACCGCCGCACCGCAGGCCGGCAAAAAAGCCCTTTCCCTCAGGGAGCTGCGCCCGCAGCGCCTGCTGCACAATTACTATTTCATCGCCTTCTTTTTTGTCTTTATCCTGATCAATGTGGCCAAAGATTTCGGCGTCAGCTATTTCAGCTATCTGCTGGCTGAGCTGGGGCGCAGTTCCTCCGATGTCGGCCTGCTCAACGGACTCAAGGCGGCAGCGGAAGTGCCGCTGATGTTTGCCGCAGGCTGGCTGGTTCGCCGCTTCGGTTACCGGACCTGTATCTTCTCGGTGGGCATCCTCTATGCAGCCGAGCACCTCTGCTATGCCTTTGCCAACTCCATGGGGATACTCATCGGCGCACAGATTCTGCATGGCGCTTTTTCCGGGCTGTTTATGGGCATTTCCGCTTCTTATCTGTATACGCTGATCCCTGCCAGCCTTTCCACGACCGCCCATGCGCTGGCCATTGGCGGCTCCAACGTCCTCAGCGTGCTGGGGAATCTGGGCAGCGGCTATCTGCTGGAAAGCGCGGGCGTGCGCACCCTCTATCAGTGCATGGCAGTTCCGCCGGCGCTGGCTGTGCTGATTTTCGCGGTCACGCTGATAGTAGGCAAGGCACGGCATATCGCCCCTTACGACAGCACGCAGGATGCGCTGGAATGTGCCCTCAGCAGGCCTGCTGCCGACTCTGTTTCATGAAAGGAGCATTTTGTGATGGAATTCTGCTTTACACCCTTGCGGGAACAGGACATTGAAGCGCTGACGCCCATCATGCGGCGTGCTTTTGACGAAGATACCCGCCTGCATTTGGGCTTGCCCGCAGGCGGTCCTCAAGGCTATGATGACGGCTCTTTCCTGCGCCGCTACGGACTGCACCCCGGTGCTACCGCCTACTGCATTCACGCGCAGGGCAGGCTGGCCGGCGGCGTCATCCTTTGGATCAACGAAACGGATCATTGCAATACACTGGGCAACCTCTTCCTGGACCCGGAGCTGCAAAATCGCGGCCTGGGCACACAGGTATGGCGCGAAATCGAGCGCATGTTTCCCGATACGCTGCTGTGGAATACGGAAACCCCTATTTATTCCCACCGCAATCACAATTTTTATGTCAACAAATGCGGATTCCACATCGTGCACATCGACAACCCCCGGGATATGCAGGAAGGCAGTTTTATCCTGCAAAAAGTAATGCGGCGCGGGCATTAACTTTCCGTTCTATAGAAATTTGGTCCTTTCGAGGTGCGTCGCACCTCTGCAATACGGAGTCTGTTTATGGAATTATTTACTTTGCAATGTCTATGCAAAACCTTACAGGAAGGCGGCCTGGCCCCTGCCGCTCAGGCACTGGGCATCCGGCAGGAAGCGCTGGAGCAGCTGATGATCAACCTGGAAACCGAACTCAAAGTGCCGCTTTTCCAGCGGGAACAGGGGAAGCTGCTTCTCAACAGCACCGGCCGGCGCTACAGCGATCGGGTGCGGCAGGCCCTCTGTATGCTGGAGGATGCCGCCCTGCAGGCTGCTTCCGCCCGCGATGATCTGCACGGGACGGTGCGCCTGGGATTGCTGGCCACGCCGCCGGAGCTGCCTGCGCTCCTATCTTACTTCTCCAACGCCTTTCCCCGCATTCGCCTGCAATTCGAGGAATACTCCCCCGCGGAGGAATACGACCTGTTGCTGGCAGCCGACCCGCTCCCGGCTCTGCCCGCGCCATATACCAACCTCGCTCTGGTGCAGGAAGAGATGGTGGTCGTCATCAGCAAGCAGCATGCCTGGGCGACGCGGCGGCGCTGTCAGCTGCGCGAACTGCGAAATCAGCCCATCGCCATGCCCGACCCGGGGCATTCTACCCTCAGCGGTTATCTGCGCGGCCTGTTTGCCAAGAACCCGCCGCACATCGCCTTCTGGGCTCCCTCCATTCTGCAAATGATGATTTTTGTGCGCAACGGAGCCTGCACGGTGCTGCCGCTGGCACTGGCTGAGTGCATCTGCAAAGAGGATCCTTCGCTGCGGCTGGTGCATTTTGGCAAGAAGCCGCCCGAGCGCACCTACCGCATTCTTCGCCGGGAGGATGTGCCGCTGCCCGCCATTGCCCACCGTTTCCTCGACTACGCGCTGCAATTTTACCGCGCACAGCCCTGAGAACTACCTGTTTTGCGCCGCTGCCCCGGCAGCAGGCGCAGTTCAACCACAAGGTAGGTAGTTTGTTCCTATATTTCCGTCGATCGAAACAATTGCGCCTGCAGCATCGTCTGCAGAAAACAGAGGTCACCCGCCTGCTGCACATCAGCCCGGCGCTCTACGCCCGCTATGAACGTGGCCGGCAGACCATTCCACCCTGCTGCCTGATCAGGCTGGCCATGGTATGATCACACTTCGATTGACTATATTCTGGGCCGCACCGATTTCATCAAGCCTTACGGCTGCGCATCGGAATGCGAATTCCTTTGAAGGAGTCTCTCAGAAAAAGCGCCGCACGGCGCTTTTTTCTTTTCCCGCATACAAAAAAACGAGGCTCCGCCCGATGGGACGGCTCCCCGCCTGCAAAAAGGGTAGGAGATAGGATTGGCTCTGTTTGAAAAAGGGAGTTGCCTGCGCCTGCCTTTGCCCGCCGGCGGAGGCAGCGGGCAAGCGCGATGCTTTCCCGACAACCTCCCCATCCTTCCCTCAAATGGCGCCTGCCGCCGTCAGTTCGGCCAGGCCTGCTTCCAGAATGCCCAGTCCTTCATCCAGCTCCTCCCGGCGAACGTTGAGGGGCGTGGCAAAGCGCATGCCGTTGCCATTGACTCCGCAGTTAAGGGTAAGCAGCCGATGCTCCAGGCAATAGGCGCGCACCTTTTCCCAGATATCCGGCGCCGGAGAATCGTCCTGCGGATGGCGGAATTCGATGGCCACCATCAGCCCAAGGCCGCGCACGTCGGCAATGCAGGGGTATTTCGCCTGCAGTTCCCGCAGCCTGCCCTGCAAATAGGTGCCCATGGTATTGACGTTTTCCAGCAGCGAGCCGTCGGCAAACTGATCCAGCACCGCGCATGCCGCCGCGGCTGCCACCGGGTTTCCGCCAAAGGTGGTGCCGTGCATACCGGGGTGCCATTCCTCCATGATCTGCGGTGTGCTCATAATCGCGCTCATGGGCAGACCACCGGCGATGGCTTTGCCCAGCGTCATGATATCCGGCACAACGCCGAAATGCTCGCTGGCAAACATCTTGCCTGTGCGGCCGTAACCGGCCTGTATCTCATCAAAAATCAGTAAAATTCCATATCGATCGCACAATGCGCGCACGCTCTGCACGAATTCCTTCTGCGGCACCACATAGCCGCCTTCTCCCTGCACCGGTTCCATGATGATGGCTGCCACCATTTCGGGCGCGACCAGATATTTGAGCAGGTTATTCAGCTGCTCCAGGCAGTAGGCCGTCCGCCCCGATGCATCCAACCCGCGGGGGCAGAGATCCTTGGTGGGATACGGCGTAAAATAGACGCTGCCCATCAGCGGCTCGCAATATTTGCGATATTTGGAATTGGAGCCGGTCACCGAGACGGCGCCGATCGTGCGCCCATGGAAAGAACCGGTAAACGCAATGATTGCCGGGCGCTTGGTATATGCACGCGCCAGCTTGAGCGCGCCATCGTTGGCCTCTGCGCCGCCGTTGGAAAAGAAGGTGCTGGAAAGCTGCCCGGGGGCAATCTCTGCCAGCCGCTTGGCCAGCTGCAGCGTGGGCTCAAAGTTTGCCAGGTTGAAGGAAGCATTGACCAGTGTGCGTGCCTGCCTGCAAATCGCCTCCACAATTGCCGGATGGCAGTGCCCCAGAGCATTTACTGCGATTCCCTGCACAAAATCCAGATAAGTATCCCCATTGACGTCTGTCATATAGCAGCCTTTGCCTTCCCGCATGACCAAATCCGTCGACTTCGCAAGCGCCGGGCTCAGATAAGCCTGGTAATCCGAAAAACGCATCATATTGCATTCCTCCCATAAAAAAGTTGAAATTTTAATTAGCTTCATTATAGGCAGGTGTTCCCCAAAAGTCAACCTATTTTTGCAATTTTATATTTTTAAAAATTCATATTTTGCCGTATTTTAAATAATTTTTGCAATTTTGAGACAAATTTCAATTCAAGAAAATTCATTTTTAAGAACGATTCGCCTGTTTGCTGCCGTTTTGCAGGGCGGTACCCTGCGATTGGCTGCAAAAATTTTTCGGCACATCAAAAAAGCGGCCTTTGCAAAAAAGCCGCTTTGCATTTCATCCTTCTGCCGGAGCCTGCCGCTGCTGCCCCACCGCCTTTTCCCGCCGTTGATACAGGAAAAAGCACAGGATGCAGATTCCCATGACCGCTGCTCCGCCCAGGTTGAGCGCAGGGTAGCCCCAGGCATCGGCCACATAGCCGCCGACAACCGGCGCAATGCCGTTGCCGATATCCGCCCCCAGATAATACATGCTCACCGCCACACCCCGGCGCTCCGGCCCTGCCCGGCGGATGCATTCGGCCTGAAAAGCAGGCTGAGCCATCCCCTGCCCCAGGGCTTTGCACACCGCAGCCCCGATGAGCAGCAGCGGACTGCGCATCAGCGCCAGCAGCACCAGACTGATTCATGCTTTTCAGTGCCACGCGGCCGATATTCCGCGCGGCGCTTTTTTATGGTGTATAAAAAAAGAGAGCGTACGCTATGTACGCTCTCCGGCAGCTCAGCTGCCTGAAATCCCTCTATCCTTATAATCGGAATACGCTAAAGCCAAACGACCTCATTATACTCCTTTTGTGAATGATTTACAAGGATTTTAAAAGGACTTTGCGAAATTCATTTGTTCCGTTGTTCCCTCTGTTACAAGCGAACCCGGAAGTATCTTTCAGGCGCGCTTCTCCGCGATTTCCTGCTGCAGCTCGGCGATAAATTCGCCCAGTGCCTTGCTGCCCATATCGCCTGCCTTGCGGCCGCGGACAGAGACCGCCCCGCTCTCGGCTTCCTTGGGGCCGCAAACCAGCATATACGGCACCTTCTCCACCTGTGCTTCGCGGATCTTGAAGCCGATCTTTTCGGTGCGCGTATCCAGCTCGGCGCGAATGCCCGCCGCTTTCAGCTGCGCATATACCTGCTCGGCATACTCCATCGTCTTATCCGAAATGGGCAGCACCTTGACCTGCACCGGAGCCAGCCATGCCGGAAAAGCGCCTGCAAAGTGCTCAATCAGAATGCCGATGAAGCGCTCGATAGAGCCAAAAGCAACGCGGTGAATCATGATCGGGCGATGGGCTTCGCCGTCGGCACCGATATATTCCGCCTCGAAGCGCTGGGGCAGCTGGAAGTCCAGCTGAATGGTGCCGCACTGCCAGGTACGGCCGAGAGAATCCTCCAGATGGAAGTCGATCTTGGGGCCGTAGAAAGCGCCGTCTCCCTCATTGATCTCATAGGGGAGGCCCAGCTCGTCCAAGGCCTTTTTCAGGCCGTCCGTCGCCATTTCCCAATCTTCATCGCTGCCCATGCTGTTTTCCGGGCGGGTGGAAAGTTCCACATGGTATTTGAAGCCAAAGAGGCTATAGACTTCGTCGATCAGTTTGGCCACGCCCTTGATCTCGGAAGTGATCTGCTCGGGAGTCATGAAGATATGCGCGTCATCCTGCGTGAAGCAGCGGACGCGGAACAGGCCGTGCAGCGCGCCGCTCATCTCATGGCGGTGCACAATGCCCAGCTCGCCCACGCGCAGCGGCAGGTCTTTATAAGAGTGGATCTGCGATTTATAGACCAGCATACCGCCCGGGCAGTTCATGGGCTTGATGGCGAAATCCTGCTCGTCAATGACGGTGGTATACATATTTTCCTTATAGTGATCCCAATGGCCGGAAGTCTCCCAAAGCTGACGGCTGAGCATGATGGGCGTGGAAATTTCCACATAACCGGCCTTTTCATGGATTTCGCGCCAGTAGTTGAGCAGTGTGTTTTTCAAAATCATGCCCTTGGGCAGGAAGAAGGGGAAGCCGGGGCCTTCCTCGCTCATCATGAACAGACCCAGTTCCTTGCCCAGCTTTCTGTGGTCGCGCCGTTTGGCCTCCTCGATGCGCTGCAGGTATTCCTCCAGCATGGATTTTTTGGGGAAGCTGGTGCCGTAGATGCGGGTAAGCATCTGGTTATGCTCATCGCCGCGCCAGTAAGCGCCGGCTATGGAAGTCAGCTTGAATGCCTTGACCGGTTTGGTACTCATCAGATGCGGGCCGGCGCAGAGGTCGACATACTCGCCCTGCTGATAAAAGCTGAGCTCGGCATCCTCCGGCAGATCCAGAATCAGCTGCACTTTATAAGGCTCTCCCTTCTGTTCCATGAGGGCAATGGCCTCGCTGCGGGGCAGCGTGAAGCGGGTGATCTCCAGATTTTCGGAGACGATTTTCGCCATCTCCTTCTCGATCTTTTCCAGATCCTCCGGTTTCAGAGGCTCTGCAAATTCAAAGTCGTAATAAAAGCCATCCTTAATGGAAGGGCCGATGGCCAGCTTTGCCTCGGGGAACAGGCGCTTGACGGCCTGCGCCAGGATATGCGAAGTGGTATGGCGGAACGCAGCCGCGCCCTCCGCATCGTCAAACGTGAGCACGCCGAAATCTGCGCCCTCTTCCGGAACGGTGCGCAGATCCTGCGCCTCGCCGTTGATGCTGACCGCGCAGGCAGCCCGAGCCAGCCCTTCGCTGATTTGCCGTGCGATCTCGATGCCGCTCAAACCGGCGGCAAATTCGCGGCTTTCGCCGCCCTTCAGTTTCAAAATCATAAAAAAACCTCCCGCAGCACTGCTGCCTGTATGATGCGGCCCCGCGCCGCAGGCGCCGCTTTTCTTACTTAATAAAAAAGAAAAATAAAAATCCCTTCTGCAAAACTGCAAAAGGGACGATTTACTGGGCAAAGGCTCAAAAAAACCGCGGTTCCACCCCGCTTCCCCATACAACGGTTATCTTTTCATGGGGCGCTCAATATAGGCCGATAACGGAGCCTGGCCGGGTTGTTACCGCTCAGAGGTGGTCTTCCGCAGGAATTTCCTTCGGGCGCTCGCAGCACCCTTTCGGGGCGCCCTTCTCTAAAAAGGAAAAAGCTGCGTACTCTTCTCTTCCACGCTTGCTTTTTTGATTGCCATTACTATACACCTTCTGCCGGTGAATGTCAAGCGGGAGGGGGCGGCAAAAGAGGAACGAAGGGTAAATTCCCCCGCCGCCGCGCTCCACCCCCGGCGCAAAGCCGCCGTTTTTTCGAGCAATGTTATCCTATGCGGTGAAGGGAAAAAAGATGCCTGTTCTCTTCTTGCGCCGGCGTTTTGGCAAAAAGTACAGCGCGTTTTTTATAGAAAAAGGAGGAGGGCCGTTCCCTCCTCCTCGTTCAACAGTTTCTTTTATCCCTCCCCGTTTCACGGGAATCAGGAAGTATAAACTGCATATTCCGGCCGCAGCAGCCGCATTTTCGTAAATTCCAATCCACCGTTATTTTGCAGTAAATCCCGCAAAGAACGATTGGTATAATTTCCCGAATGCGAGCAAATCCAAATACGATCTAACAAATTTTCCCGGCTGGAAAGATTTGGCGAATTTGTCTTGCTCACAATTACCGAATGGTAATAGCGATTCTCCCCTACATGGAAGATTTGCAGCACATCTCCAATCATGGGAACGACCGTCAACTGATGCCAATATTTATTATTGTGGTAGCCTGCTGCATGCACACCATAAGTATGGCTTCCATTGACGGTATAGCTCCACAACTCCACCACCCGCATAAAGCGCGTCGCCGGATACGTTGCCGAAGAAGTGCTGGAAATTCCATACCAGTCGCTGGTCATCCGATAGCGTGCATCAATCAGATTGCGCAGCCCATTTTGGTTTGAAACAGCATAACTGGAAGTTCCTCCAAACCCCGCCCAGATACACTGTGAAACAAAGTTGGTACAATCGGCGGACATTCGCTTAAACGGGCCGGTGCGCTCAGCATAATATAGTGCATAATCCGTCGCCTTGGTTCGCTTGTAGGTAAGGCGCCCTGTATCCCGCAATTCTGCCGCTGCATCCGAGCCTTCTGTCGGTTGATCATATTGTGCTTGCAACACTTCAGCCTGCTCTTCTGCCATCTGCGCAAAGTGAACACTCTGTTCTTTCCAGAAAGCAACCTCCTGCGACAGGCTGTCGATGCGGCTCCCGAAGGCTTCCTGCAGACATTCCGCCAAGCTTTTGCCAGTCAGCACTGCTTTTCGCTGCGCCTGGCCATATTCCGGATATTGCGCATCCTCCGGCGTCGAAATGCCGGTAATCTTCCATTCACCGTCAATCAATTCCAACAGGAAAGTATAAACGGTTCCGCAGCCACTTTCCACATCTGCCGGCGCATCTTTATAATGATAATCGTAGCTGTCATACACGACGATTTCATATTGCCCGTCTTGCCTGATATGGGAAGTCTGCAAGACGGTTTCTTCTCCCCAGACCGCATCATACCCCGAATCAAAGGCTGCATAATCTGCCAGCTTGAAATTCAGCTGTTCCAGATGAAATGCCGTTTGATCATTATAAACAACCATCTCCAGCTCCGGCATTTCCAGATCATAAAAAGCCCAATGATACGCCTGCAAATACGCTTCAATTACCTCCATGGAGGCATTGATTTCCTCCGAAGTCAAACGGCGGGAAAGATATTGTGTTTCAGAAAGCGCTTCGGCTTTTGCACCCAAACAAGGTTGCAGAAGCAACATTAGCCACAGGAAAACAAAACATAACGCAGATAAACTTCTCTTCTTTTGCAAATCCATATCCAACTCCTTTCCGTCTTTTATGTATTTTGCAATTTTCCTCGCGTTTCCTATTTTCTGCTGCCCATCGGAGTGCCCTCCCCTTTGTAAATTTCTTTGCAGTATATTGCAAAAAACAGATGCCCTTTCAAAAAAAATATTTCATTTTCATTTTTATTATATAACTTGAAGGTGCCGTCAAGCAACATTTTTTTACAATAGGAGCGGGTCGCCGGATGCTTGCCCACGCGGCAGATAATCTGCGCGCTGCTCTTGCAAAAAGGCAGCGCCCATAGTACAATTTTCTTAAAACTTTATCCTTTTCCGCGTCAAGGGGGGCGTCTTTTCATATGGAGCTTTTGGAACAGAAGATACGGCAGATGGGCCGGGTATTGCCGGGCGATGTGCTCAAGGTAGACAGCTTTTTAAATCATCAAATTGATATTGGCCTGTATCAGGCCATGGGGCAGGAATTTGCCCGCCGCTTTGCCGGCAAACCCATCAACAAAATTCTCACCATCGAGGCCAGCGGTATCGGCATCGCCTGCGTAGCCGCCCAGTATTTTCACAATGCGCCCGTCATTTTTGCCAAAAAAAACCGCACCAGCAATGTGGGCAACGATTTCTATACGGCCAAGGTTTCCTCCTATACCCACGGAGTGACCTACGACATCATCGTCTCCAGAAGCTATCTGGGGCCGGAGGACCACGTGCTCATCATCGACGATTTCCTGGCCAACGGCAAGGCCGTGCAGGGGCTCAAAGCCATCATCGAATTTGCCGGAGCCACGCTGGAGGGCGTGGGCATTGCCGTCGAAAAAGGGTTCCAGCCCGGCGGGCAAGACCTGCGCAAGCAGGGCATCCAGTTGGAAAGTCTGGCCATTGTGGAGCAGATGGATGCCGCCACCGGAGAGATTTCCTTCCGCCATTAAGCGCTTTTTGCGCCGTTTCCCGCCCGGAAGCGGCGTTTTTTATCACAAAAACGGCAAAACCGTTTCCGCCGTCCAAGGCCGAAAACCCGTTGCCTGCCGACCGGAGTGTTTCTTATGACAGAATTTCAGCATCATCCGCAGGGCATTGTCGTGCGCGCCGCCACGCCGGAGGACGCACCCGCCCTGCTGGCCGTCTATGCCCCTTATGTGCAGCAGACCGCCATTACCTTTGAATATGAAGTGCCCACGGAAGCGGAATTCCGCAGCCGCATCACCCACACGCTGCAGAAATATCCCTACCTGGTGGCAGAACAGGGCGGAAAGCTGCTGGGTTACGCCTATGCGAGCCCTTTTCACGGGCGCCCTGCCTACGACTGGGCAGTGGAGACTTCCCTTTACGTTGCCCGGGAATGCCGCAAAATGGGGCTGGGCAGGCTGCTGCATGACGCTTTGCAGACGGCGCTGCAGGCGCAGGGCATCCTCAACATGGAAGCCTGCATCGCCTGCCCGGGCGGCGCGGACGACGAGTACCTGACCCGCAACAGCCTGCAGTTTCACGCGCACCTGGGCTACCGCGCGGTGGGGGAATTTTTCCGCTGCGGCTACAAGTTCGGCCGCTGGTACAACATTATATGGATGGAAAAGCATATCGGCGCGCACCGCAGCCCACAGCCGCCCGTCCACCCCTTTGCCGAAGTGCGCGAAATGCTGCGCACACAGCACGGCATCCTCTGACGCCGCGGCCCACAAAGACGATCTCCCTGCCTATGGGCGCCGATCGCCTTTTTTCGGCCATCACCGGTATTTTCCCGGATTTCAGTCCCTGTTGATCGGAAGGATTTGCAATACGGCGATCCTGCCGCAGAAAATTATGCCGTTTTATGCTATACTGAAGAAAAACGAAAAAATTCCTGTAAAGCGAGGTTTCAAAAATGCAGAATGATTTTATGGAGACGCACAAGGCACAGCTGATGCCTGCGGCACAAGCGCTGCTGCCCGAGCTGATTGCCCTTTCTGACGCCCTTTACGAACGCCCGGAGCTGGGCTACGAAGAATTTTTCGCCTGCGAACAGCACACCGCCCTGCTGGAGCGGCACGACTTTGCCGTGGAACGCAACTGCTGCGACCTGCCCACCGCTTACAGCGCCGTTTTTGACTCGGGCAAACCGGGACTGACGGTGGCTTTTCTGGCGGAATACGATGCCCTGCCCGGCATCGGCCACGGCTGCGGGCACAACCTGCTGGGGGCGGCCAGCCTGGGCGCAGGCATTCTGCTGGCGCAGATGCTGGAGCAGACAGGCGGCAAGGTGATCGTTTTCGGGACGCCTGCCGAAGAAACCAGCGGCGCCAAGGTGCAGTTTGCCCGTGCAGGCAAATTTGACTCCGTCGACCTGGCCATGCTCTCCCACCCCACCAGCAGCGCTTGGCGGCGCAGCGGTTCTTCCCTGGCGCTGCAGCCGCTGCAGTTTGAATTTTTTGGCAAAACGGCGCACGCCGCTTCCCACCCCTGGGATGGCATCAATGCCCTGGACGCGGCGCTGATCGCGATGACTGCCATCAACGCCCTGCGCGAGCACATCCGCCCGGACAGCCGGGTACACGGCATCATCGTCGAAGGCGGACAAGCGGCCAACATCGTCCCGGAATACTGCAAGGTGCAGTACTACATCCGCTCCACCACCAAATCCTACAACACGATCTTGACCAAGCGCATTCAGAAATGCGCCGAAGCGGGTGCGCTGGCGACCGGCTGCCGTGTGGAATTCAGCGAATTTGAAGCGCCTTACGACAACCTGATCACCAATCAGGCGCTGATGGACGTCTTTGACGAGGCACTGTATGCGCTGCGCGGCATACATCTGGCGCCTGCCGACCAAAATATGGGCTCGACCGACATGGGTCAGGTGAGCCAGGCCTGCCCGGCCATTCACCCCTATTTCGACATTGCCAACGGCACCCCCGCCAACGGCCATTCCCGGGAGCTGGCAGCCTGCACGCGCACACCCTATGCCTATGAAAGCATGCGCGATGCTGCCTGCGCCATGGCGTTGACTGCGCTGCGCGTCCTGCAGGATCCGGAATTATACGCCCGCATCCGCGCCGAATTTGAAGCAGCAGAAAAGTAATGCGCGATGCGGCTGCACAAAACGCAAGGGAGGTTCTCATGGAGCTGAAGCACATCACAACGCTTTTCTTATCCAACGACGGGCAGGTCCCCGCCTGCTGCGGCTATCTGCCCCGGGGCGGTGCCTCGCCCTTCCGCGCCTATGCCCTTTCGCCCTCCGGGCGCTATCTCTTTGGCCGCTGCGGCGGCTCGGATGACTGCTACCTTGCCCTGCGGCTGGAAAAAGTCCGGGACGGCTGTGCCCACGGGTTTTATGTGGGGTACTGTACCAACACGCTCACCTTCGGCCTGTTCAGCAGCGCCCAGTGGCTGGAGGAATACGGATTCATGAAGGCATTCTTTTTTGATTATGACTCCGGTGAGATGCAGACCCGCCGCATTTATCTTGACCGCGCCCTATATGAGCAAGAAAAAGGAAAGCTCCATCCCGCGCAGTGACTTTCTCTGTTGACGGCTTATGGTACTTTTTCCCGTTCCGCTTTGCGAATGGAGAAAGAAAATTTTGCAACTGCGCAAACGATATTCAAAGTTTTATTGAAAAAAGCACTTTCAGGAAAAAATCTCACACAAAAATCAACCGCAGAAAGCGGTTTTGGAGGCTTATCATGTTGAAAAATATAGAAAAATCGACGGTTTTGGCTTTAAAAGAACAGGTTGCCTATCAGCAGGGGCAAGTCGTCAGCAAAACGCTGGCGCAAAATGATGCCCTGAGCGTCACCCTCTTTTCCTTCTGGAAGGGCGAGGAAATCAGCACCCATGCATCCGGCGGAGACGCCATGGTCACCTGTCTGGACGGCGTGGGCAAAATTACCATCGACGGGCAGGAATACCTGCTGCGCGAAGGGCAAAGCATCGTCATGCCTGCCGGGCATCCGCATGCCGTCTACGGGCAGGAACATTTCAAGATGCTGCTGGTCGTCGTTTTCTGAGCGGCACAGCGCAGCAAAAAAGGAACGCGGGCAGATAGAGCAGCGTTCCTAAAACAGTGAATCCTCCGTATGGGATAGAACCTGCGGAGGGTTTTCTTATATCCAATTCTCAAACTTGCCGGCAGCAGCTCCACAGAGGATGGCCGCTATAGCGGCGCAGCAGAGAAGTTTCTTTCTGCCGGCAGAGTATCAAGCGACCCAGGGCGCAGATATGCCCGTTCGGGGAGTACCAAAGTGCGCCATTGTTTGCCGAAAGCGTTTTACGGCATCCCGGCAAAACGGGATTTGCTGATGGGGCTCACCAAGGGAATCTGTTTTCACAGACAATTTGCCCATATGATCATGCAGCAAAACGGCATAAACGACTGTGGGGATGCGCTGTTTTATGACCAGCGGACTATGTCGCCTTTCTTTTTCACTTCTTCGGCCGGGCGGTTCTCTCCCGCCGCCTGCGGCTCAATCTGTCAGCTGCGCCAGCTGCCGGTGCAGCCCTTCGGCCTCGGCGCGCTCCAGCGGCCATTCAAAATTCAGGATATTGCTATAGGGGCCATCTGCAAAGAAAGCGCCCTCCAGCGAAAGCTGACCGGTATGATCCGATCCCACCAGAAAATGCAGCCGTGCGGCGGCCTCTGCCCGGCAATGGGCCAGCGGGCGCTCCCCCCGCAGCAATTCTGCCAACTCCTGCGCAAATTCTTTCAGCTCTGCCAGCTGCCAGCGCAGCCCGCTGCCCAGCGCGCGGCAGCTGCCTTCGGCACAGACAACCTCCGCATCCGACGCCCAATCCCCCGTTTCCAACCTGGTGCAGCGCAGCCTCAGCCCGTCTGCCCCGTTTTGTGCACCAATTTTCAGCAATGCCGTCTCCGCCATCTTTCCGCCTCCTGCCTGACCGGCGCATCTGCTCCGGCGCTGTTTTCTTCCCTTCAAGATAACAGAAAAAAGCCCCGCCTGCAACCGTTTCTTTTGCACCCAACCCCGCCGGCGGCCATTGCGGGTTTATAAAAAAAGGAACGGCTGCCACCGTTCCTTTTTCGCCGGCCGTTTACTGTCGCCCGGCTTCCAGCGCCGCCTGCAGCAACGCCTGCAGTTTTGCCGGATGTGCCTTGCCGCCGGCCAGCGCCATGGCCTTGCCCATCAGTGCCCCGGCAGCCGCTTCACGCCCGCCCAGATAGTCGGAGACCAGCTTGGGGTTTTGCGCGATGGCCTGTGCCGCGATTCCGCGCAGCACTGCCTCGTCGGTCACCTGCTCCAATCCGCGCCGGGCGACAGCCTGCGCCGGATCGAAATCCTGCTCCCACAGTTCGCCCAGCAGCTGCCTGGCGGTGCCGCGGTTGATGCGTTCCTCCCCCAGCAGATCCGTCACCTGCGCCAGGCGCTCTGCCGAAACGGGGATTTCCCTTTGCTGCTCCTGCGCTTCTCCCGGCGCCGACTGGGAAAGCTTGCGGAACACTTCCCCCAGCAGTAACCCGGCCAGCAGGCGCGGATAACGGCACTGCGCCGCCGCCCGCTCGAAATAATCGGCCACTTCCTTTTCCGCCGTCAACTGTTCGCTGTCGTAAGCGGAAAGGCCATAGCGCTGCATATAGTCGGCGCGGCGGGCATCGGGCAGCGTTGGGATCTGAGCGCAAATCGCCTCGATCTCCGTCTGCGAAAGGCGGATGGGCGGCAAATCGGGATCCGGGAAATAGCGGTAATCGCTGGCCTCCTCCTTGCTGCGCAGCGGGAAGGTGCGGTCACTTTCCGGATCGAACCGGCGCGTCTCCTGCACCACTTCCCCGCCGGCATCCAGCAGCGCGGCCTGGCGCTCGGCTTCCCGGGCAATGGCGCGGCTGATGAACTGGAAGGAGTTGAGGTTTTTCATCTCCGTGCGGGTACCGAAGGCTTCTTCGCCCCGGCGGCGCAGGGAAAGGTTGACATCGGCGCGCATCTGTCCGCGATCCATGCGGCAATCGGAAACGCCGCAATAGCGGAGCACGCTGCGCAGTTTTTTCAAATAGGCATCCACTTCCGCCGCCGAGCGCAGATCCGGCTCGGAGACGATCTCGATCAGCGGAATGCCGCAGCGGTTGCAGTCGATGAGCGTCCCCAGCTTGGCATCGTGCACCAGTTTGCCGGCATCCTCCTCAATATGAATGCGGGTAATGCCGATTTTTTTTGAGCCGCGGTCGGTGACGATTTCCACGCTTCCGTTTTTACACAGCGGCCGCTCATACTGAGAAATCTGATATGCCTTGGGCAAATCGGGATAAAAATAGTTTTTGCGATCCAGGCGGGAATCGCGGGCGATTTCGCAGCCCAGTGCACTGCCCGCGCGCACAGCATATTCCACCACCCGCCGGTTGAGGACGGGCAGCGCTCCCGGCAGCCCCATGCAAACGGGGCAGCACTGGGTGTTTGGCGCAGCGCCGTAGGCTGCGGAGCAGCCGCAGAAGATTTTGCTCTGCGTTGCCAGCTCCACATGCACCTCCAGCCCAATGACCATTTCATAATCCTGCAATGCCATATTCACACACTCCTTTCCGATTGTTCCAGCGCATAGGCTGCCTGATACAGCTGTGCCTCGCTCCAGGGCCTGCCCATCATCTGCAGGCCGATGGGCAACCCGGCTGCATCCCGGCCGCAGGGCAGGCTGAGGGCGGGAATGCCCGCGATGTTGGCCGGCACCGTATAAATATCGCCCAGATACATCTCCATCGGGTCTGCCGTTTTCTCCCCGATGCGATAGGCCGTCGTGGGCGTCACCGGCGAGAGAATGAGGTCGTGCTCCGCAAAAATCTGCGAGAACTCCTGGGAGACCAGCGTGCGCACCTGCAGCGCCTTCTGATAGTAGGCATCATAATAACCGGCGGAGAGCGCAAAGGTGCCCAGCAGAATACGCCGCTTGACCTCGGCGCCGAAAAATTCGCTGCGCGTGCGGCTATACAGCTCCTCCATATCTTCATACACGGCGGCGCGGCTGCCGTAGCGGACGCCGTCGAACCGCGCCAGGTTGGAGGAAGCCTCGGCGCTGGACATCACGTAGTAGGCGGGCAGTGCATCTGCCAGCGAGGGCAGCGAGACTTCCGCCACCTGTGCGCCCAGCTTTTCCAGGCGCCCGGCTGCCGCCAGCACCGCCTGCTTGACTTCCGGGTTGAGGCCCCTGCCGAAAAACTCCCGCGGCAGCGCCACCCGCAGCCCTTTCACTTCCCTGCCCAGCAGGCAGGAGAAATTCCGCTCCGGGCGGGCAACGCTGGTGGCATCGCAGGCATCCTTTCCGGCGATGGCCGAGAGCACCAGGGCATTATCGGCCACGCAGGCTGTGAGGGGGCCGATCTGATCCAGCGAGGAGGCAAAGGCGATGAGCCCATAGCGGGAGACGCGCCCATAGGTGGGTTTCATGCCCACCACACCGCAGTAACCGGCCGGCTGGCGAATGGAGCCGCCGGTATCCGAGCCAAGGGTATAAGCCGCTTCTCCTGCAGCCACCGCCGCCGCACTGCCGCCGCTGCTGCCGCCCGGCACCCGCTCGGGGTCGCAGGGGTTATGGGTCAGCTGGAAAGCCGAGTTTTCCGTGCTGGAGCCCATGGCAAATTCATCCATATTCAGTTTGCCCAGCAGCACTGCGCCTGCCTGACGCAAACGCTGCACGACGGTGGCATCGTAGGGCGGGCAATACTGCTCCAGCATACGGGAGGCGCAGGTGGTGCGCACGCCCTGCGTGCAGAGGTTATCCTTGAGTGCCATGGGGATTCCGGCCAGCGGATGCAACGCTTCGCCGGCGGCGCGGCGGGCGTCGATGCGCTCCGCCTCAGCCATCGCCTGCTCTGCCGTGACGGTCAGGTAAGCGCCCAGCGCCGCCTCCTGCTGCGCAATGGTTTGCAGATATTGCCCGGTCAGCTCCCGGGAAGTGATCTCCCCTACCTGCAGCCAGACGCTCAGTCCGGCCAGGGATATGCCTGTTGCTTTCATATGCTACTCCTCCTCTGCCGCGCAGAGCGCGCGGTCTTCCTGTTTGTGCGCCTTTTGTGCCTGCCTTGCGGCCGGAACAGCGGGCGAACTGCATTGCTTCTTCCAAAAAGGAATTTCAGGCGGCCGCGCAGGCGCGCACCGAACGTCCTCCGTTTATAATAGAGCCAGGGCCGCTGCACGGGCAGCCGCTCCCCGCTTTCCGCTTCTGCTGCCGGGGGTGCCGCATCGCGCCGCACTTCTGCCGGCCGGTATTTCGGGCTCAGCCGCTCCCGCCGCCGCACACGGGCGGATGAAGGGGCCATCATTCCACCACCCGCGGCACGACGATGTAGCCGCCTTCCCGGGAAGGGGAAGCCGCAAGCAGCTGGTCACGCCGGTCAGCATTGGTGACGGCATCTTCCCGCCATACGTTTTCCTGCTCCCCCACCTGGCCCGCAGCCTCCACCGAGGCCGTATCCGCCGCCGCCAACTGCCCTGCAAAATCGACGATGGAGCTCAGCTGCGCCGCCATCGCCTGCTTCTGCTCAGGAGGCAGGCGCAGTTTTGCCAGCTGCGCCACCCGCTCTACCTCCATGGGGCTGCCTTTGCGGCCGGGCTGCGCCGCCTGCATGCCCTCCCCTTCTCCACGCATCGCTAACCCCAAAACGGCCAGCTGCGCCGGATCCACTTGTGCCGGCGCCTGCGTCATCGGGCAGGAGGCATCCTTGATCTTGGGGAAGGCAATCACTTCCCGCAGCGACTGCTCGCCCAGCAGCAGCATGACCAGCCGATCCAGGCCAAAGGCAAAGCCCGCATGGGGCGGTGTGCCGTAGCCAAAGGCATGCACCATAAAGCCAAAGCGCTGCTCGATCTCCTCATCCCCGAAGCCCAGCGCGCGGAACATCTGCTGCTGCACATCGCTTCGATGGATACGCACGCTGCCGCTGCCCAGCTCGACGCCGTTTAATACCACATCGTAGGCCTGCGCGCGCACCCGGCCGGGATCGCTGAACAGATACGGCATATCCTCGGGATAAGGCATGGTGAAAGGATGGTGCATGGCGACCCAGCGCTGCTCCTCCCGGGAATACTCAAACTGCGGAAAATCCTGCACGATGAGGAAACGGTAATCCTGCGGGTCCTTCAGCCCCTGCAAATCGGCGATATCCTGCCGCAGGCTGCCCAGCACCCGCCGCACCGTCTCCAGCCGGTCGGCACAAAAGAGGATGAAATCGCCCTCCTCCGCCTGCATTTCCCGGAGCAGCTCCTGCATCTGCTCTTCGCTGAAATACTTGGTGAGGATAGAATAAATGCCGTCAGGGCGCAGGGCAATCCAGGCCATGCCGCCCGCGCCATAGCCGATCGCCCGCTCAGTCAGGTCGTCGATCTGGCTGCGGGTAAAGGCCGCGCCGCCCTTGACGCAGATGGCGCGCACCACACCGCCCTGCTCCGCCACTTTGCGGAACAGCGTAAAGCTGCTGCGGGCAGCCAGATCCGTCAGGTCGTGCATGCGCAGGTCGTAACGGATATCCGGCTTGTCGCTGCCATACCAGTCCATGGCCTGCTGCCAGGTAATGCGGGGAAAGGCGGGCAGTTCCACGCCTTTGACGGTGCGCATGATATGGCGGAACAGTTTTTCCAGATGCCGGAGCACATCCTCCTGATCTACAAACGAGAGTTCCATATCCACCTGCGTGAATTCGGGCTGGCGGTCGGCCCGCAGATCCTCATCGCGGAAGCAGCGCGCCACCTGATAATATTTATCAATGCCGCCCACCATCAGCAGCTGCTTGAAAATCTGCGGCGACTGCGGCAATGCATAATAGCTGCCCGGGTGCACACGGCTGGGCACCAGATAGTCGCGCGCGCCCTCGGGGGTGGATTTGGTGAGCATGGGCGTCTCTACGAACAAAAAGCCATCCGCATCCAGATAATCCTGCGCCGCCTTCTGCACGGCATGGCGAAAGCGCAGGTTGCGATACATGCGGCTGCGGCGCAAATCCAAATAGCGGTATTGCAGGCGCAGATCTTCGCGCACGGCCGCATCTTCCTCCATGGAAAAGGGCAGGCTGCCCGCTTCGGAAAGCACTTCCAGCTGCTCTGCGGCCAGTTCCACCGTGCCTGTGGCCAGGCGGGGGTTATACGTCTCCTCGCTGCGGCGGCGAATGCGCCCGCTGACCTGCACCACGCTCTGCAAATGCACCCGCTCGGCAGCGGCAAACTGCTCGCCCAGCAGGGAGGCATCGCACACCACCTGCAACACCCCTTCGCGATCCTTCAGATCCAGGAAGATGACGCCGCCCATATCCCGTTTCTTCTGCACCCAACCGGCTGCCTGCTGGCAGGTGCCCATATGTTGTTCCCCGAATTTTCCGCAATACTCCGTTCTTCTCATCGCTGCTCCTTCTTTCCTTTTCCGCGCCCTGCCTTTCCGACTTTCGCGCGGCCTTTCCATAAAAAAAGCCTCTCGCCCCATCCATTGGGGCGAAAGGCGACTTCCGCGGTACCACCCAAATTTTCTCCCTGCCCAAAGGCAAACGGAAAAATCTCTGTTCGGCAGGGCGATGCCTGCCTACCGGCTGTCATGCGCCGGACGCATCCGAGCCTACTTTCTCATGACGCAGCGGATGCGCAGGCCAAAGCCTTGTTGCCTTGCACAATCGCTGATTTCTGGCGAAAGACGGTGAATTTTGCAAGTTTTTCGCTATGCAATCCTGCATTTCCAATATCTCGCCCGACCAGGTGCATGAAAGTTCGGTCGGCCGCTCCGAGCTGTTCTTCCCTGCCGCATCCGCGCCGCATTCCCATCTACAGCGGCTCTCTGGAGCTACCAGCGGCAGCTACTCTGCTCTTCACAGCGTTATAAGTCCTCTAAATTGGTTTTCATTATAGGCAGTTTATTCTCAAAAGTCAAGTACTTTTTGAATTTTTCAACTTACAAAATTGCATTTTTTCGCAATCAACTACAAGGGGCAGCTTCCGGCAAAAAAATCGGCCGGCAAAAAAAATTTTTTAGCGCCCGGGATACAGCGCCGCTTTGTAACTGCCCGCTTCCGCCGCCCGGGACAGCTGCGGGCCCCCGTTAATTCATACCATTATTTATTGTTATTTTGGGTTATTTTTTCCGAATTTGAGAGAATTTTGAGCAAATTTCAATCATTTTATTTGTTTTCAGGGCTTGCTTTTTAAAAAATTATCCCCTATAATAAAACCAGAAACATAAGGCGGCCGCCTGAAAATAGATTCCACGGAGGTATTTCTATGGGTTATATTTATTCCGACCCCGCTGCGTCTTTTTCCGATCGCATCGGCAGCGCCGATTACAGTGGCTATATTTATTCCGATCCCAACCCTTATATGAGCGGCGCCGGTTCCTCTTCCTGCATCGGCTGGGTGGATACAGAAGGCTACATCTATTCCGACCCCCGCCCCTACATGACCGGCCCTTATTCTTCCTCCTGCATCGGCTGGGTGGATACAGAAGGCTACATCTACAATGACCCCCGCCCCTACATGCCCGGCCCTCACTCTTCCTCCTGCATCGGCTGGGTGGACAGCAGCGGCTACGTCTACAACGACCCGCGGCCGTATGTTACCGGGCGCTACGCCTCCTCCTGCATCGGTTATGTGGAAGGCAGCAACCGTCTGGCAGAGGCGGCAGGCCTGATGATGCTCAAGGGGTATTTGAGCGGAGGCGACAGCTCCGGCACTTCTTACAGCTCCGGCAGTTCCTACAGCTCCGGCGGCTCTTACAGCAGCGGCTCTTCCGGCGGCAGTTCTTCAGGCAGTGCGGACGGCTGCGGCTGCCTGACCGCCATCCTCATCATCGTGCTCATCATACTGCTCTGGTAACCAGGCAGCAGAAAAACTTTTCCCTCCCCTTGCGGGAGGTTTTTTTCTGCCCCGCGCCGCTCTACGCAGCGTCGATTGCGCAGCAGGGCGCGGTGCGCTATGATAGGGGTATGCGAAAGGAGGTTAAGATGATACAACCTGAAAAAACCGGCACCCTGATTGCCGCCCTGCGCCACGAGCATGGGCTGACCCAGCGCCAGCTGGCCGAGCGGCTGCACATCAGCGACAAGACGGTCAGCAAATGGGAACGCGGTGTTTCCCAAACAAAAAGATATTAAGAAACAGCCCATGTTTACCTGCTTGCAAACAAAAGAATATTGCTACTAGACTAAGAGATACTACATAAGTGTGTTGGTATCTCTTTTTTGTTGCCGTGAAACAGCAGACTATTTCATTTCT
>QANA01000011.1 GCA_003149735.1 Clostridiales bacterium
TTATTTTAGGAGCTGATTGTACATTACCTACCGGCTTGGATCATCAAAAAATCGCCAGAGCAGTATCGGCAGCACATAAAATATCATATTAAATAAAAAAGAGAGAGAAATCTCTCTCTTTTTGTTTGCTCACTTTTGTTTTTTGCGATGATAATGATAATTCCTGAGATGGAGATAATACTGAAAAGTGCATAACAGATATAAGAAGGAGTATAGCTGCCAGTGATATCCGTCAGAATACCCGGAAAAGGCATAAATACCAGTGAACTCAAGCAATGAAGAAGCTGAATGCGCTATATGACTACGCCATAACTATGAGAATCTGAAAAATCTGTTGCCCACATGGAGTAACCAACTGTCGTGAGAGGTAATCCCAAGCCACGTAAGATCATGGAGCTGAATAAAATAACATTATTTCTTGTATAAGCAAAACAACAAAGTATTTGCCCTATAATCACGAATGAATCAAACAAGAAATTCGAGTGATAACTCCCTACGCGATCAGTAATACATCCATAAAGGAATTTACCGAGAGAAAGAATAAAACCAAAAAGCGAAAGCGAAAAGGCTACGTCATGGGATCATATCCTTCTGTTGTAAACAGCAAAGTAATATTACTATCATCGGAAGAAGAGACTGCACTAAACAGAATGATAAAAAGCCCGAAAAAAAGCCAGTTTTTACGAGTGAGTGCAGAAGAAGCCGGCCGCAGCACTTTTTGTGTTTCTTCTAACTGGCTTTTAAATGTTTATCCTGTGGTTCATTACGCAACAAAAGAAATATCATTTATTCCTAACAATAAAATGCTGGCAGCTAACATAAAAAAACTACAGAAAGATGGTATTCTTTGATAACGGCAGCAATAATGGAAGGAAAAATAATAGAAGCTAATCCGGAACCAATCGTACAGATGCTTAATGCCAATGCTTTTTTATAAGCAAACCAACGATCGATGAGCAAAGATATGGGCATTATGGTTTCTAAACCATAACCTATACCGGCAAAAATAGCTGCTATGTAATAATCCCAAATATTACGCGCAAAACCAAATAGTAGATAGGAAAGAGCGGAAAGAAGGACCGCAATAAATGTGCCCGTGCGAATGGAAACTTTTCGATAAAAGAGTTCTATAAAAAACATATAAAATAGCGAAAAAAGGCTGCAAATTGTGGCAATCATAGCACACTGTGTATTGCTGAATTGATGCTCAGTAATAATATACGGACGGAAAACAGCAAATATATTCGAGATTAATCCCATATTTATGAAAAGCAGTAATGTACAAGAGAAACAGATAACCCATCCGTAATGTATTTTTTCATGGTTCTTTACTCCTTGTTCTAATGGGTTTCTTAGTAAATCGGCTCAGAAATTGTATATTACACAACCAACGCTGAGCAATCGCATCCATTCTTTGGAAAAAGATTTGAATGCAACTTTGTTTCTGCGCAAGAAAGGAATGCGGGAGATGCAATTGACAGATATAGGGCATCAATTTGTTCCTATAGCAGAAAAGTGGCAGGACTTATGGAAAGAAAGAAACGCATTGCCGGGCAGAAAGCAAAAAGTCTAATACATATTTCTTCTATTTCCAGTATCAATATGTATTTTACGCCACAGGTATATCGGCAATTTATGAAAAGGTCGTCTTCTGAACAGATTTTCCTTAGTTCTACTCAATCTTATGATGTTTATCGTCGTGTAGAGAGCGGGGAAGCGCAAATCGGTTTTGTCGGAATGCCCATGTTTTCTGCACGTGTGTCGACTATCCCGCTTTTCCGAGAACAAATGACCTTTGTTTGCAGTTGTAAAAGTAAATATCCGGAGAATATTACGCCTGCCCAATTAAATCCTCAACGCGAAATCATGCCCAATTAGGAAACAGAATTCTCTCAGTGGCATGAATATTGCTTTGGAGCAACATTGCCTTGGATCAGTATTGATGATATGTTAATTTTGGAGCAACTATTGGAAGTACCGGAAAGTTGGGTGATTTTGCCTATTTCCATTGCTGCTGTATTAGTGAAACGAAATTCCGCACGTATTTGCAATTTATTAAATGGCCCAACAGATCGTATCATATACCTGCTTACGCATCCTGCACACGCATTTCCGCGTGAAACCTCGATTTTATTGCAAGAGATGCAAAAGGTAGCGGAAAAATATTCAGAAATTACCTGGTTATATAAAGAGCAGAAAGTTTAAAGCTTTCTGCTCTTATTTTTTACATTTCTTTTTCGAAACCGGAAAGTCCATAGTTTGTAATCTGTAAAATTAGTTCGGCCATTGCCCGGGCCGATTTAGTTCCACCATCGGCTAACCACTTTTGTATTAAACCTACACTGCCTTCGATTGCAAAAGCATAAATATATTCTGCATCCTCTGGGGCAAGAGCTTTGTTAATAGTCCAAGCTGCAACACATTGATCGCGGACTATACGCATTACCTGTTGACGAAAATGATCATCCCCACTATCTCCTAAAAGAATCGTGCAAATTTTTGCATTTTGCTTGATATAGGTAAAGATTTGCTCCAATGCTTCGACGGAAATATCTACTGTGTCAGAGAAAGCGTAGTCTCCTAAATATTGATTAATACCGTCAATCAATTCCTGTTCAATCTGATGTAACAAATCATACTGATCTCGATAATGGGCATAAAAAGTTGCGCGATTGATATCTGCATTTTCGCAAATTTCTTTAATCGTAATTTTTGAAAGCGGCTTTTCCTTTAATAGATTAATAAAACTTTCTTTCAATACCATTTTTGTATATTTAATACGGCGATCGTTTCGTATATTGCTCATACTAAGCTCCATTCACAAAAAATTTAAAATTGCTTTTGTTATTTATCCAACATTTCTTTAGCAGTATGTTGTACATATGACATTGATAATTTATCTGCTTGTTGAAATACTCTCATAGTGAAAATATACTAAAAGTATGATAAATAGTCAACACTATGTATAAAAAAAGGATTATTATGGCATATATTGAATTTGAAAATGTTAAAAAAGAATATCAGACAGGCGATGTAAAAGTAACAGCAGTTGAGCATTGCTCTTTTGCAATAGAAAAAGGCGAGCTGGCAGTAATATTAGGGCCATCCGGCGCAGGCAAAACAACTGTTTTAAATCTGCTTGGAGGCATGGATCGTCTTAGCGATGGAAAAATTTATGTAGACGAAGCAAGGATCGATCAGTTTCGGGAACGAAAACTGATTGCTTATCGCCGTAATGAAATCGGTTTCGTCTTCCAATTCTACAATTTAGTGCCAAACCTGACTGCTATAGAAAATGTAGAACTTGCCTGTCAGATATGCAAAAATGCATTTGAACCACAAAAAATATTAACGCAGGTTGGATTAAAAGAGCGAATGAAAAATTTTCCGGCTCAATTATCCGGAGGAGAACAGCAACGTGTAGCTATTGCTAGAGCAATTGCAAAAAATCCAAAACTATTACTTTGTGATGAACCGACAGGAGCACTGGATAGCCATACCGGCAGGCGAATTATTGCTTTATTGCAGCGTACATGCCACGAAATGGGAATGACTACCATTATTATCACGCATAATGCCGTAATATCACAGATTGCTGATAAGGTAATTCACATGAAAAACGGGACGGTACAGCAAATCATCCAGCAGACACCTAAAACTGTAGAAGAGATAGTGTGGTGAATTATGATGTTGTTGAAAAATTCAGCCATTAAAGTAAAAAAATCATTTGGTCGTTTTCTTTCATTATTGATTATTGTGGCAGTGGGCGTCGGTTTTTTTTCCGGAATTCGCGCCTCTGCTCCGGATATTACGGCCTCTGTGGATGATTATTATCGGGAAATGTCCTTATTTGATTTTCAGATTGTCAGCACATTGGGATTGACACAGGAAGATGTCGAGGCCATTGAGGCACTTCCGCTGGCGGATACGGTAGTCCCCGGTCATTTTATAGATGTTTTATCTGACGGGCAAGCGATACGTGTGCATAGCATATCCGCAGATAGCTGTCAGATACAATTGGTGGAAGGCAATATGCCTGCAAAAGCCGGAGAATGCCTTGCTGATGCCGAGAAATATCATGTTGGAGATCGGATTCCTATAGAAGGTGCGGAAGAGGAACTTAAGTATGACGAATACATCGTGGTAGGAACAGTTCATTCTCCACGATATATTTTTCGGGAATACGGAATTGCAGGTGTAGGAGATGGTAAACTTGTTTCCTTTATTTATGTAAATGAATCGGATTTTTTATCTGAGTATTTTACAGAAATTTTAGTATGCAGCCAAGAGGCTCAAGAAGCAGGTGTTTATTCCGAAACTTATGAAAACGCAGTAGAAGCTCTAAAACTGCAATTACAGACAATACAGACAGAACGTCAAATCATGCGCTGGTATCAAATCCAGCAGGAGGAGAATGACAAAATTAGAAGTGCTGAAAAAGAATTATCAGATGCTAAACTAACAGCCGAAAAAGAATTGGCTGTAGCAAAACAGTTGCTGCAGGAAAATCAATTGAAACTTGAAGAAGCATATCAGAAATTAGCAGATGGTGCCGCTCAATTGGCATCTCAAAAAGAGCAGGGAGAACATGAATTCATCACAGCTCAGCAACAATTTGATTTAGCGTTTCAAGAAATTGAGTTGATGGCACAGCAGCAGGGGATAGATATCTCTCAAATGGATATGCTGTTAGCACAATTGCAAATGAATATCGATGCGCTCCAGCGTCATTTGGCTGATTTTTCAACTGAAAGCGATGCCTATCAACAGCTCGTTGCACAGTTGGATGAATATGAAGCTATGCGAGAATCTCTCTCTGCCTTGCAGCAACAGTATGTACAACTGGAACAAGAGTTGACTGAAATACAAGAGAGGCAGCAAGCGATAGAGCATACATTGCAGGCCTATGAAATAACAACAGATCAACTTCCTGAAAAAATATTACTGATACAACAAGAAATTACACAGTTGCAAGAGCAATTGGCTGCAGCAGAACCGGAAAGTGAAGAGTATCTGTTTTTGCTTCAAGCAATAAAAAATAAAGGGCAACAACTTCGTACGTTACAGGATATACAACAAGAAATAAGCCAATTACAAGAACAAAGTACTATCATACAGACTAGAATGACAGAAATAGAACAGAATCTGTCTCAGCAAAATATTACAATCGAAGAAGTACCTCAAAAATTGCTTGAAATAGAAGAGGTATTGTCACAATTATATGCACAAAAAGAGGAGTTGACACCAGGTAGCACCACATATCAATCACTTCTATTACAATTGGAGGAATGTAATGCAGCATATGAAAATGTGCTTACTTTGAAAAATACTTATCAAATACTAATCTCACAACAACAGAAACTTACATCCGAAAAACAAAATTTTGAGCTACAGATTCAAGAAGCACAAAAAGAATTGTGGGAAAATGAGAAAAAATTAGTTCAAAGCAAGCAGATTTTAGAGAACAGTCAAAAAGATTATGTAGAGCAAAAAGCAAAAATTCAAGAGGAGTTTATACAGGCTCAAGAAGAAATTGATTCTGCCAAAACAGAACTGCAACAATTAGAACAACCTAAATGGTATTTACAGGAGCGAAATGCGTTATCGGGATATGGAGAATTGAAAGAAGATATAGAGAAAGTTACTTTGATCGCCCGCATATTACCGTTATTTTTTGTATTGATCGCTGTGTTGATGAGCCTTAACACAATGACACGTATGATTGAAGAAGAACGCGGTGAATTAGGCATCTTTCTTTCCTTGGGATATGGCAGAGGTCGGATTTTATGGATGTATCTGTTATACGTCCTGATAGCTTCAATTATCGGTGTGGTCAGCGGTTTTTTTGTAGGCTGCAGTTTGATTCCGCGTATTGTATATACCTGTTATCAGGCAAATTATATTTTACCTGCGTTACAAATACATTATGATATGGCTGTATTTTTGCTCATGTTGTTATGTGCTTTGGGCTCAATGATGATGGTAACAACGATTGTATGTACAAAAGAATTGCAATGCGTTCCTGCAGCTCTATTACGGCCGGCCCTTCCCAAAAAAGGGCAAACAATACTGTTAGAACGCATCACTCCCATTTGGAAAAAACTCTCGTTTATATGGAAAGTCACTATCCGCAACATGTTTCGATATAAGAAGCGAGTGTTGATGACCATTATCGGTATCTCTGGCTGTACAGCTATCCTTCTTACAGGGTTTGGAATTCGTGACAGTATAGATGGTGTTGCCCAACTGCAATACGGGGAGATTTTTCATTATGACAGTCTGATTTTGTTGGAGGAAGAGCAGGCCGGTTGGCAGGAGGAACTGCAGACAGTACTAGAGGAAAATCACGTGGAAGATCCTTTATTATTGAAACAAATGACTTTTTCCTGTGAAAGTGATGGAAGCACTGTTGTAGATTCTTACTTAATTGTGCCTCAAAATGAAGAATTGTTTAGTCGCTACTTCTCACTGCGCAGTCTTCAAAATCACGAGGCAATAGAACTGCCTGAAAATAGTGTGGTCATTACACAAAAATTAGCCGATTTGTTGTCATTGCAATTGGGTGATTTCTTCTCCATTCATGATACAGAAGGAAATGTTTATAAATTACAGGTGGGCGCCATCGCCGAAAACTACATCATGCATTATATTTATATGCAGCCTGAACTGTATAAACAGATTGGGGGTGAGCAAATTACTTATAACGCAATTGCAACAACTTATCATGGCGATTCAGGAGAATTATCTACTACTTTATTAGAACAAGATATTGCCTCTTATATCAGTTTTACTGAAGATGGGTTGGAAACATTTAATAAATTGATTGGAAGTTTAAATCAAATCATTTTATTAATTATCGCTGCTGCTTCTCTGTTGGCATTGATAGTGCTCTATAATCTTGTAACCATCAACATCAGTGAAAGGCGGCGTGAAATCGCAACGTTGAAAGTTTTAGGCTTTTTCAATCGAGAGGTCAATGCCTATATCTATCGTGAAACCTTTCTTTTGACTTTGTTAAGTATTGCTGTTGGTTTGGGTTTGGGAGTATTGCTACATCGCCTAGTCATTGGTATTGCAGAGGTACAAAGTACTGTGTTTATAAAGCAAGTTGCTCCCTGGAGTTTCTTATGGGTACTGCTAATCATGATCAGCTTTACAATCTTGATTCAAGTTTTCACATATTTCAAGTTGAAGTCAATTGATATGATTGAATCTTTGAAATCGGTAGAATAAATACTTTTAATAATTTAAAATTAATTAATGTATATATAAAAGCCGGAAATAAAAATATTTTTCCGGCTTTTATATATAAGATGATTTAAATCAGGCTTCCTCTACAATGGCGCCATTGGCATTAATGCGCGAGGGAATGGCAATCCAATTTCCCGGGATTTCACGCAACGCGATTGAAAAACTTTCGGTAAAAAAAGATAATTCACTTTCCTTGATGAAAGAAAGCATAGAAGGGCCGGCGCCGGAAATACAGGTTCCGTAAGCTCCGAGCTTATTAGCTTCCTTTATCACCTGATCATATCCTGTTAGCAGATGCTTTCGATATGGTTGGTGCAAGCGATCCGTCAGTGCGGAAGAAAGCAGGGAATAATCCTGTGTATAAAAAGCAGCCGTCAGCAAAGCCATACAGGAAAGGTTATGTACTGCATCTGCCATAGGAACTTGCTGTGGCAGTGCTTTTCTGGCTTCATGTGTGCTAAGAGCAAAATCAGGGTAAGCAATGCAACAGGCAATATCACCTTTCACAGGAATCTGTAACGTCAAAACATTGCCGCCATTATTTTGATTAATACAGAGGCCACCATAAATGGCCGGGGCTACATTATCCGGATGACCTTCAATTTGATTGGCAATATCCAATATTTGTTTTTTGGATAACCAGAGATTCAATAACGTATCGGCAATATAAATTCCTGCAACAATACATGCCGCAGAACTCCCCATGCCACTTGCCATAGGAATATTATTATATTGTTTCATATAAAAAGGCGGTAATATACGTCTGGCAAAGTCAGCTGTTTGTTTTGCGGCAATATAAATCAAATTCCTTTCATCCAGAGGAATGGAAGGGTTAGGTTCTGCCAATTCAATTGTCAGCGTATCTGCTTCACAAAAAGCAATGGAATTATATATGTCCAGTGCTAAGCCTGCTGTATCAAAACCGGCTCCAAGGTTTGCGCTGGTAGCCGGCACATGTACGATATGCATAGGTGCCTGCGAAAAGGATTCCTTCATACTATTTTCTCCGGATGAATAGTGGGTAACAATTGATGAATCAGCTCACTGGAAGCCAGAGTCGTTCCGGGCAGAGAGATCGTAGCAGCGGCGGCGGCAGTTCCTACCGCAATCGCTTCATCCAATCCACCACCATGATTTAAAACGCTTAAAAGGCCAGCTAACATAGAATCGCCAGCTCCAACGGTTGAATCCGGATTTTTGACAGCTGCTTTAGAAAAATAAGCTTCTTCCGCATTTACAATGATGGCTCCGTCTCCTCCCATGGACACAACGCAAATATCTATCCCATCTTGAATAAGATGGCGGCAGGCGTCAATAATGGCAGACATATCTTCAGATGTATAGCTTTCTCCTGTCAGCTGACCCAATTCCTCCAAATTTGGTTTGATTAGGTACGGTTTCTGTTTGACACCCTGGCGTAGTGCTTCTCCGGAAGCATCTAATACACAGCGGCAAGGCAACATCGCCATCAACTGGCAGTAATAATCCGGAGGGCATCCCTGCGGCAGTGAGCCAGTTAATACAACGGTATCTTCCGGTTTTACCAAATGCAACAGCCCTTTTTCAAATTCACATAAAGCTTCTTTTGAGACGATCGGGCCTTTATCATTAATTTCGGTTGTGACCGAAGTCGTACGGTCGACAATTTTAATATTTACACGCGGCTCACCTTCCAGAGTATAAAAGGAAGTAAGAATATCTTCCAGTCCATTGCGAATGGGCGAGCATTCGCGATTGCATAAAAACCCGGTTACATATACAGGAACACCCAGCCGATTCAGCACAACAGAGAGATTTAATGCCTTTCCGCCGCCTTGCAAAATAGAGCTCTTCACACGATTTGTCCCGCCTATGGTAAAATGATCGATATAAATCGTTTTATCAATGGTTGGATTCAAATAAATTGCATAAATCATAGTCGACCTTCTTTAAAATTATCTATAGTAGTATAATTATCTCATAATTGAAAGATAAAATCCATCCTTATGAAAATTTTATTTTCTTTTTGCGGAAATTCTGTTATGATATATTTAATAAGAGTTTTGAAATTTGCTTTGGCATGATAAACCGATTCCTGAGATATATTTTTAGGAGTTTCAGTGAAGCATGACATAATATATAAGAATGGAAAATTGGAGGAACATTATGAAGGTATACGATGCCGCGAATATTCGGAACATCGCTGTTGTTGGGCATGGCGGAGATGGAAAAACCACTCTGGTAGAATCATTTTTGTTCGATTCCGGCGCTATAGAGCGCAAAGGCAGAGTTGAAGATGGTAATACGACAACTGACTTTGATCCCGAGGAAGTAAAAAGAGGATTCTCATTAACAGCAGGGCTTGCTCCTGTGGAGTGGAAGAATGAAAAATTTAACTTTATCGATACTCCCGGATATTTCGATTTTGTCGGCGAAGCCACTCAGGCTTACGCGTTGGCGGATAGCCTGCTCATCGTATCCAGTGCAGCTGCTCGCTTAGAAGTTGGGGCAGAAAAAGCATTTAGCGCGGCTAAAAAGATGGATAAACCGGTTGCTTTTGTTGTCAACCAAATGGATAAAGAGCATGCACACTTCGGTAAAACAGTTGCTCAATATAAAGAGAAATTCGGTTCCGGCATTACTGTTGTTTATATGCCGATCATGATAGACAGCAAATTTGCAGGCTATATCAACATTCTGGAAAATAAAGCTTTCATGTTCGAAGGCAAAGGCGTAAAAGAATGCCCGATCCCTGAAGAGTTTGCAGAAGAAGTTGCTACTTATCGTCAAAATCTGGTAGAAAATGCTGCTGCCAGTGATGAAGCTCTGTTGGAAAAGTTTTTTGCCGGCGAGGAATTGAGCCAAGCAGATATTTTTAAGGGATTGAAAACATGTGTCGCTTCTCGTGACATTTTCCCTGTATTTGTTTGCTCTGCCTTGGAAGATAAATGCGTCCGCGAATTGATGGATGGATTGATTTCTATCATGCCGACCGCAGCAGAAGCCCCAGCTGTTTCTGCTGTTAACAGCAACGGTGAAGAGATAGAAGTTTCTGTTGGAGATACCGGTGCTTTTGCTGGGCAGATTATGAAAACGATCGCCGATCAGTTTGTTGGAAAAATCAGCGTTGTGAAAGTATTGCGTGGCAGTATAAAGCAGACTTCTGCCATTTATAACGTAAATGCCGATAAAGCTGAAAAGTTTGGCAATTTAACGATCATGCGTGGTAAGAACTTAATTAACGTTCCGCAGGTAAATGCAGGAGATATTTTCGCCCTTTCTAAATTGCAATATTCTTTTACCGGAGATACCATGACAGATGTTTCAGATAAAATTCGTTTCTCCGCATTGGAATTTGGTGAACCCTGTATCTCTCTGGCAGTCACAGCTAAGAAACAAGGAGAAGAGGAAAAAGTATTTTCCGGCTTGCACAGACTGGAAGAAGAAGATCCCACGATTACAGTTACCAAAAACAGCGAGACTGGTGATATGCTCATCAATGGCATGGGGGAAATGCATATTGAAGTCACCTGTCAGAAACTGAAAAATAAATTTGGCGTTGAAGCAGCTTTGCGTGATCCGAAAGTTGCCTATCGGGAAACAATTAAGAAAACAGCTGAAGCCGAAGGACGGCATAAAAAGCAATCTGGCGGTGCCGGTCAGTATGGTGTTGTACAGATTCGCTTTGAGCCTATCAAAGACGGTAGTGCAGATTTTGAATTTGTAAACGCGATTGTCGGCGGCGTAGTTCCTAAAGAATTTATTCCTGCAGTAGAAAAAGGTCTTCGCGAAAGCATTGTACACGGTGTGTTAGCCGGTTATCCGATGGTAAATTTGCGCGCTACATTATTTGATGGAAAATATCACCCTGTAGATTCCAAAGAAGTCGCGTTCAAATCAGCCGCACGACTCGCCTATAAAGCGGCTTGCGCTAAGGCAGAACCGGTTTTGTTGGAACCCATCGGCAAAGTTAAAGTATTTATTCCTGATGAATATATGGGAGATATTATCGGGGATATGAATAGGCGTCGTGGTCGTATTCTGGGAATGCATCCTAGCGAAGATGGACAAATGGTAGAAGCAGAAGTACCTATGAGTGAAATGGTAAAATATGCAACTGACCTTCGTTCCATGACACAGGCTCGCGGTAGCTTCAGCATCGCATTTGAACGGTATGAAGAAATGCCGGCTCAAATGGCTGCCAAGGTAATTGAACAGGCCAAGAAAGATATGGAAGAAGAGTAATCTTCAACACAGAACTGCCCTGCCTTGATTGGTAGGGCAGTATTTGTATAAAGGAGAATTAAAATATGATTAAACATGTTGTATGTCAAAAATTTGCAGATAAGCAAGATGCACAGCAGGCAGCAGAGATGCTGCGTGCATTAGTAGGCGTAATTCCTTCTCTCAAAAGTATGGAAGTGGGGATCGATTTTCTGGGATCAGAGCGCTCTTATGACTTGGTATTAATCGCTGAATTTGAAAATGAAGAGGGCTTGCATGCCTATGATGCGCATCCGGCTCACGGGGAAGTTCGGAAATTTATCCGTGCTCATCGTACTGGAACGGTCAGTGTAGATTTTTACTGTTGAGGCAATTCTATATGCAGGTAAACTGGAATTTTCATACACATTCTACTTGGTGCGACGGCAAAAATACCATAGCAGAAATGGCACAAGCTGCCCATGAAAAAGGATTTTCCACACTCGGTTTTTCTGGACATGGGTATTGCCCGATTTCTCAGGAATACTGCATGACTCCTGAAAACGAAACAGCCTACCGTCAGGAAGTAATCGAACTACGGGGACGCTATCGAGGTGTTATGCATATTTATCTTGGCCTGGAGCTGGAAGGACAGGATCAGCGATTATTTCCTCCGGGACAGTACGATTATCTGATTAATTCCGTACATTATGTAGAAGCCGGAGGAATTTACTATCCTATGGACGAGTCTGCAGAAACTTTGCAAAAATGTATTACTGAAGGTTTCGGCGGTGATCCATATAGACTGATCGAAAAATTTTTCCAGCTTTCTGCCGAATCCGCTTGTGCAAGAAAACCGGATATCATTGGTCATTTTGACCTTGTGACGCGTTATAATGGGGCAGGACTGTTTTTTGATGAGCAAAGCAGGAGATATCAGGGGATTGTATTGGAAGCAATACGGGAAGCAATAAAAAGCGGGGGTATTTTTGAAATTAATTCCGGAGCCATTTCAAGAGGAATTAAAAACCGGATTTATCCGGCTATGTTTATGCTGAAGGAAATTTGTCGTTTGGGTGGAAAAATGATACTTTCTTCTGATGCACACAGAGCAGAGCACTTGGATTTTGCTTTTCCGTTGATGGAACAATTATTAAAGGAGGCCGGATTCCGCACCTCCATGTGCTTAACAGAGCACGGATGGGAGGAAATCGCTTTACCCGGCTGTTAGAGCAAATAAAAAAAGAAGAGGGGAAAGTAGGCAAGTAAATTTTATTACCAGTGGTTGGCCAAATGGTTATACAAATATATTTATCGAACAGCTCAAAATCTATTTACAGCAACCTGCACAAAAATTTCTTTTTATCGCATCAGATTTTGCCAATCATGCAAAAGCGCAATATTATTTACAGCAATGTTTACAACAATTTGGTGCGCATGATATCACTTTCCAGCAAATTGATATACTCGATTATATGATTATGCCGGATAAAGCTGTGAAATTGATAGAAGAAGCAGATATTATTGTATTAGCCGGAGGCCCTATGCTCAAACAAATTTCCTCCATTCATGAATATGGCCTGGCGCCGGCTTTGCGAGAACAGCAGGGAATTACCATAGGTATCAGTGCAGGTTCAATTAATATGGCTAAACGCGTTGTATTAGCCAAAGATATGTCAGACGATATCCCAGAACTCAGCATTTATGAAGGGATTGGCTTAACAAATATCAATATCGAACCACATCTTGGAGATTCATCTTTCGAGCACATGGACGAAATACGGCAGGCTGCCCGCTATGCTCCCATTTATGGCCTTTATGATGAGAGCTTCATTTTAGAGGTGAATGGAGATAAACGCTTTTTCGGTCCATATCAACTATTTCAATAGAAAAAATTTTGCACTTAATAAAGAAGCTTTCTTTGTGTGTTATACGCAAAGAAAGCTTCTTTCATTGTGATTGCAGGATTTTCTTTTTTCCCAGCCGTTTCGCCTGAAAATATTCTTTTAAAATAAGAGAACACCGTTCTTGCAATACGCCACCGATGACTTCCGGTTTATGATTAAGCCCATAAGTATTCAAATCCAACAGACTGCCAAATGCGCCAGCCTTTGAGTCATAAGCACCAAAGTAGACTCGATCTATACGGGAATTGATAATGGCTCCTGCACACATTGGGCACGGTTCAAGCGTAACATATAATTCAGCACCAGATAAGCGCCAGCTTTTTAACTTTTTAGCAGCTTTTAAAATAGCCAACAGTTCTGCATGTGCACATGGGTTTTTTTTACTTTCTCGGCGATTATGTGCACGAGCGATGATCTTGCCATCATAGACAATGACCGCACCAACCGGCACTTCATCAATCACACGCGCCTTCATCGCCTGTGCAAACGCAGCTTCCATATAAACTTCCTGTTGCAATTGTTCAGCCATAAATGCTTTAGTCCTCCTCTTGTAGAGCAGCCAAAATATCAGCAACGCTGTCTAAAATATAATCAGGACGAATTTCTTGCTGAGCCTTAATTTCTTCCAGAGTTACTTCTCCGGAAAGAACAGCAATACCTACGATTCCTCCGGCAGTGGCCGTTGCAATATCGGTATACAAGCGATCTCCCACGATAGCGGTTTTTTGCGGATCAGTACCTGCGGCATTCAGAATATATTCAACTGTTTCTTTAAAAGGCTTTCCTGTAAATTTAGGTTCGACTCCAGTTGCGTGCGTGATCATTTTGCACATAGAACCGCAATCGGGTAGATAGGCGCCAGCTTCCAATGGGCAAACTTTATCAATGTTAGTTGCCAAAAATGGAGCTCCTGCAGAGATCATGCGACAAATTGTGGTTGCTTTTTCAAAATTGAAAGTGGTATCAAATCCTAAAACCACTGCGTCTGGCACAGTTGTAGTACCCGTACAAAGAAGTTTTATACCAGCACTACTAAATTGTTCTTCCAATTCGGGCGTACCTGCCAAATAAATAGTTGGCGTTGTACCAAAATATTTTTTTAAATAATGGATCATGACATCGCCGGAAGTCATGATATGCTGACGGGTAATGCCTGAAAAACCCAAACGTGTCAGTTTTTGAATATATGCTTTCGGAGATCTTGAAGAATTATTGGTGAAAAAATAGAATTCCTTGTGCCTAGCTTTCAACGCTTCTATTAACTCCAAAGAACCCGGAATTAAAGAATCGCCAAGGTTAATTGTCCCATCCATATCAAATACAAAGCATTCTATTTCCCGCAAAGAAAGTGCCATTGTCAAACTCCCTTTCCACTCAAAGCAATTCTGAAAAATCGAGATCTTTTACTGTTACACCAGGATAACAGATTTCCACTTCATAAATTTCATAGAGATGCAATAAATTTTCCTGCATAAATTCCTTCAAAATTTCTTCATCCGTAATATGAGTATAGAGCAAAGCCAAATCTTCCAATAAGGCATCGATATTATAATCTTTGATAGATTCATTAATACTCCAAGTACGGAAAGAGGTGTTATCCATGCCCAATGCGCCTTGCAGTGTCGTAGCAAAAAGCAGTTCATTCCCATAAAGCTCAGTATCCTGAATTTCTAACATATGCGCATCATATTCCTTTTCCAATGCAGAACGATCATAGGCAAGACCATATTCTGTAGCAAAATAGGAGAGAAGAGCAATTTGTGCTTGTTGAATAAATAGTTTTTTCTCACTTAATACTTCTGTCTTTTTAATATCATGGGAAACTATTTGCTGAATGGTCAGGCGCTTAAAATCCAGCGCCGTCATTATAATTTCACCATTTACAAGAAGCAGCGCCTCATCATCAGAAAAACGCTCCAATTTACTTTGGGAACAACCGGTAAAACCGAAAAACATTCCCAAACATAAACAAAAAGCCAAAATATGCTTTTTCATCGTTTGCTATTACTCCAATACTTTTTTAAGGAATTGCCCTGTTGCACTCTTTTTACATTTTGCAACCTGTTCCGGCGTTCCAAGAGCTATAACGCGACCGCCAGCATCTCCACCTTCCGGGCCGAGATCTATGACATAATCCGCACACTTAATCACATCCAAGTTATGCTCGATTACAACAACCGTATTGCCAAAAGAGGCCAGGCGGTCGATAATACCAATCAATTTTTTCACGTCATGTGAATGCAGACCGGTTGTCGGTTCATCCAAAATGAACAGCGTTTTACCTGTTTGTCGGCGAGAAAGATAAGTTGCCAGTTTAATACGCTGTGCTTCACCACCCGAAAGGGTAGTAGAAGGCTGTCCCAATTTAATATACGTAAGCCCAACATCCTTTAATACTCTTAAAACAGGTTCTATCTTAGGCAAATTTTTGAAAAATTCATAGGCTTCCTCTACGGTCATATCCAGGACTTCATAAATATTTTTTCCTTTATACCGCACTTCTAATGTCTCCCGAGTATAGCGCATTCCTTTGCATACCTCACAGGGAACATAAACATCCGGTAGAAAACTCATACCAATTCGGATAATACCATCACCTTTACAAGCCTCACATCTTCCGCCTTTTACGTTAAATGAAAACCGCCCTTTATTATATCCTCTCGCCTTAGCATCAGCAGTCATGGCGAATAAATCGCGGATCGAATCAAATACACCGGTATAGGTAGCCGGATTAGATCGAGGCGTTCGGCCAATGGGAGATTGATCGATATTAACAACTTTATCAATTTGCTCTAATCCAAGAATCTCATCGTATTTACCTGGGCGCTCTTTAGCGCGATTAATCTGTCGAGCGGATGCTTTATATAAGATTTGATTTACCAACGAAGATTTTCCACTTCCAGAAACACCAGTCACAGCAGTAATAACACCTAAAGGGAAATCCACATCAATATGTTTCAGATTATTTTCTGCCGCTCCTTTAATTTGTATAAAACCATTTTCGGTACTGCGTCTCTTTTGGGGCACAGGGATACATTTGCGCCCAGATAGATAATCTCCAGTAATAGAGGCAGTGTTGCGCATTACTTCCTCCGGGGAACCTGCGGCAACAACTTCTCCTCCGTGAGCACCTGCACCCGGTCCGATATCGACAATAAAATCCGATTCTCGCATAGTATCTTCATCATGTTCTACAACAATCAGCGTATTACCTAAATCCCTCAGGTTTTTCAGCGTAGAAAGAAGTTTTGCATTATCCCTCTGATGTAAACCAATACTGGGTTCATCCAGAATATATAAAACCCCAACCAGTCCGGAACCGATTTGGGTAGCCAGTCGGATACGCTGTGCTTCACCACCTGAGAGAGTAACTGCCGATCTGGAGAGAGTCAGATAACCAAGGCCGACATTTACCAAAAAATTCAGGCGCGCATTTAATTCTTTAAGAACGCGTTCTGCAACAGCTCTCTGTTTACTGTTTAATTCCAGATGATTTAGAAAGTCTCTGGCTTGAATAATAGACATATCCGACAGTTCAGCAATATTGATACCGTTTAATTTAACAGCCAATGTTTCCGGACGATAACGTTTACCGTGGCAGGCAGGGCAGGGGGACTCATACATATATTGTTGGATTTCCGCTTTGGTACCCTCTGAAGTAGTTTCATTGAATCTGCGTTGCAAATTGGGAATAATTCCTTCAAATGTACGGGTATAGGTGGATTTATCCTCACCACTTTGATACTCAACACGGATATTTTCATCACCGGAACCATATAATACAATATTACGTGCTTCCTGTGGTAAATCTTTCCAGGGAGTATTTACAGAAAACCCATAATGCTTTGCAACTGCCAACACTTTCTGGCTTGTCCATTTTTCCCAGGCCGAAAGATTCCATCCACTAACCCGCACAGCACCTTCCGCAATAGACAGGTTAGGATCAGAAACCAAAGAATTTTCATCAATTTTAAGCAGTAATCCAAGGCCTGTACATTCCGGACAAGCTCCAAAAGGACTATTGAAAGAAAACATACGCGGAGAAAGTTCTTCAATACTTACACCGCAATCCGGGCAAGAGTAATTTTCGTTAAAGAGAATTTCCTGTTTACTATCTGCATCCTGTACAATTGCAAGACCGCCAGAAAGCTTTAATGCTGTCTCCAGAGAGTCCGAAAGGCGGCGGACAATATCTTTTCGAATGCGCAAGCGGTCTACCACTACCTCAATGGTATGTTTAATGGTTTTTGTCAGGTTAATCTCATCTTCCAGTAAATACATTTCACCATCAATGCGCACACGTGAATATCCGCTCTTTTGCAGATCATCCAATACTTTTTTATGTTCACCTTTTTTGGCACGGACTACAGGAGACATTAAATTAATCCTAGTTCCTTCCTCCATTGACAAAATTTGGGTAATCATCTGGTCTACACTTTGACGTTCAATTGGTTTTCCACACTTTGTACAATGAGGTACGCCTGCTCTGGCAAACAATATACGCAGATAATCCTGAATTTCTGTAACCGTTCCTACCGTGGAACGAGGATTTCTGCTAGTTGTTTTTTGATCAATGGAAATAGCAGGGGATAGCCCTTCAATAGAATCCATTTCAGGTTTTTCCATTTGCCCCAAAAACATACGCGCATAGGAAGAAAGAGATTCCACATAACGGCGTTGTCCTTCCGCATAAATTGTATCAAAAGCAAGAGAAGATTTTCCGCTTCCCGAAAGACCAGTCAGGACAATTAATTTGTTGCGGGGCAAATCGAGATTAATATTCTTAAGATTATGCTCTCTTGCTCCCCGAATTTTAATAAAATCTTCCAAATTTTAGACACACTCCATATTTAAAATAAAAGGGCATTATGAATTTTCGCCCTTGAGTTTTTTGATTCTGTCACGCAATGCAGCAGCAACTTCGAATTCCAATTCTGCCGCCGCTTCCAACATTTGTTTCTCTAAAACAGCAATCTGCTGGCTATCCGCCTGTTCTGCTTCAGCAGCAGCTTTCTCCGCATTTTCTTCAGCAACATTTCTGGAAAGATCCAGATTATCCTTGATTTCTTTTTGAATAGATTGTGGTGTAATTCCGTGTATACGATTGTATTTCTGCTGCAATGCACGCCGGCGTTCTGTTTCTGCCACAGCATTTTTGATGGAACGCGTCATAACATCGGCATAGAGAATTACGCGACCTTCCGCATTGCGAGCTGCCCGTCCAATTGTCTGAATCAAAGAAGTTTCGTTCCGTAAAAAACCTTCCTTATCGGCATCCAAGATAGCAACCAGCGCAACTTCGGGGATATCCAATCCCTCTCGCAGCAAGTTAATACCTACCAGAACATCGAATTCACCCAAACGCAATCCGCGAATAATATCAATTCGCTCCATGGTATCGATGTCCGAGTGCATATATTTTACTTTGATCCCCATTTCATCAAAGTATTCTGTGAGTCGTTCTGCTAACTTTTTGGTAAGCGTCGTGACCAGTACACGGAACCCTTTTGCTGTAACTTTCTTGATTTCGCCAAGCAAATCGTCCAACTGATTAGCCACTGGACGAATAAAAATCTCCGGATCTACCAGTCCAGTAGGACGTACAATTTGTTCAACAACATGGTTTCCCGCTAGACTCCGCTCATATTCAGCAGGAGTTGCCGAACAATAGATAGTCTGATGGATTCGCTCATTAAATTCCTCAAAACGCAGAGGGCGATTATCCGCGGCAGCAGGTAAACGAAACCCATATTTGATAAGCATTTCTTTACGCGCTTTATCGCCGTTATACATACCCCGCACTTGCGGGAGCGTAACATGCGACTCGTCTACAATCAGCAAGTAATCATCCGGAAAGAAATCCATCAATGTAAAGGGAGGTTCTCCGGCATTACGCCCATCAAAATAGCGAGAATAGTTTTCAATACCAGGGCAGGAACCAATCTCCTGCAGCATTTCAATATCATAGGTGGTTCGCTGGAGAATTCGTTCTGCTTCCAGCAATTTACCTTGTTGGCGGAATAATTCCGCCTGCGCTATCATATCCTCTTTAATGCGCGGAATATTATCCAAAATTTTTTGTTGGCCAATCGCATAATGTGTAGCAGGGAAGATCATCGTGTAATCCACAGAAAGAATTGGCTTCCCTGTCAAAGCATCGACCTCGAGAATTCGATCAATTTCATCCCCGAAAAATTCCACACGAATTGCTTTTGATACTCCGCTCATGGGAAAGATTTCAACTACATCACCACGGACACGAAAAGTACCACGATTAAATTCAACATCATTGCGTTTAAAATTAATGGCTACCAGATTATCCATCAATGCATCTCGATCAAGAATCTGTCCTCGCCGCAAAGAAACAGTTGCATTTTTATAATCTTCCGGCGCGCCTATCCCATAAATGCAAGATACGCTGGCAACCACAATAACATCTCGTCGCTCTAATAGAGCCGAGGTAGCGCTATGGCGCATACGGTCAATTTCTTCATTCATGCTGGAATCTTTTTCAATATAAAGATCCCTTTTTTCAATATACGCTTCAGGCTGATAATAATCATAATAGGAGACAAAGAACTCCACCGCGTTATGTGGAAAAAATTCCTTAAACTCACTGCAAAGTTGTGCAGCCAATGTTTTATTATGGGCAAGAATCAACGTTGGTCGCTGCGTCTTTTCAATAATATTGGCCATCGTAAAAGTTTTGCCAGAGCCAGTCACTCCCAGCAAAACCTGATGCTTTTGATTTTCCAGAACACCTTTTACCAAAGCATCAATGGCCTCCGGCTGATCCCCGGAAGGTTTAAATCTGGATTCCAAAATAAAGCGACTCATCCACAGAAGCTCCTTCCTATATTCGATATATTATACCACAAATTAACCCCTATGTTATAATTGTTCCAATTTATTTACAAGATCGGCATCTGCTTCTGCAATTATTGTTCGGTAATTATCGTACAGAACCATACCTGGTTTGGCGCCATTCGCTTTCCAAATATGCTTTCTCTGGACATAGTCGATAGGCAGCTTTCCGCTATGTTTTGCCCGGCAAAGAGAAGCCGCAATGATTGCTGCCTGCAGCATATCAATTTCCAGAGGTTGGGTACCCCGTGTAAAAAGAATAACATGTGAACCTGGAATATTTTTTGCATGAAACCAATAATCCTCTTCTTGTGCAATACGCATAGTAAGAGCATCATTTTGACGACTGTTTCGACCTGCTAAAATAGTATAGCCATTTTGAGAAAGAAATTTGCGCGGACGCTCTAACGGGTCACTTCGGCGCAGTTTTTCTCTGGGGGCCAGGCTGAGATACCCAAAGCGAATCATTTCAGCTTTTACTTCTTCAAGATCCTGCATATCCTGAGCAGACATGGCATCAAACTCCAGTGATTTCAAATATGAAAGTTCGGCAGAATCTTTATCAAAATACTCTTGCGCTATAACCGCTCCATGTTTCATCTTTGAAGCTTTCTTAAAAAATTTGCTTGCATTTTGTGCAGGTGAGATGGAAGGATCCAAAGGAATAACGATTGGCTCATTGGTATAATAATTTAATATTTCTGCCTTGGAGATACCGCGCTTAAGCTGGTAAAGATTGGCTGAAATCAATTCACCGTATAGCAGAAATTTATCAGCCTTTTCTCTTCCTTGAATGGTTTCCAAATGAATTTTGACTTTTTTCTCCAAACGGACAATTTGTTTACGCAATAGCTTCAGCAATTGATCCTGCATGGATTTAAATTGTTGTATATATAGCCGAATTGCATTAAAATTATCAATTGTTTCATTGGCAGTCTGAAAGCTCTGCCGCCCCTGTTCTGAATAAGCTGCATAGGGAACTGCCGAAAAAAAGACCGGCTTTCCATTCATATCTTTTTGCAGGCAAGGCATCGGATGTTCCAAAATTTCTCGAATACGCATTTGAATATGCAAAGCAAAACCATATGCTTCTGCTTCCGGTACAGATACCGGAAACTTTTCAGGCCAATATTCTTCGCACAATTGTATTGCTGTTTGTGGCGAAATTCCCTCGATATATTGCTGCAAGCCTCCCGGCAATTCTTTTCCTTCCAGAATCTTTGCTAGTTCTTCGGCAGATGCTGTCAACGGATTCTTTTTTTCGGAAGGAGGAAGTGTGTATTTCAACCCCGGCAATACCTGTCGTTTGCTGCTGACATCCAAAGATACATGCTTGATACTGTCTAAAATACGTCCCTCTTGGTCACATAAAATCAGGTTACTGTATTTTCCCATCAATTCTGCAATCAGTGTATAACGGCAAAGAATGCCCATCTCATCTTTGGAATCAATCAAAATCTGTACAGTCCGGTCTAATCCAACTTGTATTATTCCGGCAATACGTCCTGCTAAAAGATACTTTCTTAGTACCATACAGAAATTAGGTGCTTTTTCAGGATTCTGTTTCGTTTGATTTGTTATATGCAAGCGACAATCCGAAGCAGAAGCAGATAATGTCAGGCGCCGTTTACCCGCTTTAGAATGTAAATATATGGTAATTTCGTCACGCAGAGGCTGATAAATACGTTCTATTTTTGCATCGTATAAATCTTTTAACTCTGAGACGATTACAGACAATGTAATGCCATCTAAATTCATAAAAAACTCCTTTGAGCTGTAAATTGCCAATGATATTGGATTTCTGAATTCTTAATTTTTATTATACAGCATAGAAAGGCAAGACGACAATAGTTGCATTATTCCGCCAGTATGCTAAAATAAATTGGAAATTAAGTGCATAGGAGATAATTATGAGCAGAATAGATGGACGCCAAGCGAATCAGCTACGTAAGATTCATGTCACACCCGATTTTATGCCCAATTCCGATGGTTCCTGCTTAATTGAATGGGGGAATACACGCATCCTGGTAACAGCGAACGCTTCTATGGGGGTTCCTCCTTTTTTAGATGCAGATAAGAGCGGTTGGCTGACAGCAGAATACGCAATGTTACCGGGATCTACTCAGCACCGTAAACAGCGAGAACGCACAAAAACCGATTCCCGTAGTGTGGAAATTCAGCGATTAATTGGCAGAAGCCTGCGTTCCGTATTGGATTTTTCTGCATTTGCAGGTATTACAATCAATATCGATGCTGATGTAATTCAGGCAGACGGAGGGACACGAACAGCTTCCATTACAGGCGGATTTATTGCTCTTTCTCTGCTCTTTCAAAAATTGTTATCTGAAGGAAAAATCCAAAAAAACCCAATCCGCTGTTTTCTTGCAGCAACCTCCTGCGGCATTGTTGAGGGAGAAGCACGGCTTGATCTTTGTTATCAGGAAGATTCGCGCGCAGAAGCAGACATGAATTTTGTAGGTACAGAAGATGGTAATATCTGCGAGTTGCAGATTTCCGGTGAAAAAAGGCCAGTAACAGATGCAGAATTAGCCGCTTTGATAGCTTTATGCAAACAGGGGATAACACAACTGATCGAAATGGAAAAAGCAATTTTACAAGGAGAGCATACATATGAGAGATAAATTAATTATGGCAACAGGCAATGCCGGTAAAGTAAGAGAAATTGCTGCAATTTTAGCAGATGAATATGAAGAAGTGATTTCTATGAAGCAAGCAGGCATTTCTGTTGAAATCATTGAAGACGCAGACTCTTTTCTTGGAAATGCCCGAAAAAAAGCCCTGGCTATCAGTGTAGTTACAGATTATGATGTAGTCGCCGATGATTCAGGTTTATGCGTTGATGGTTTAGGAGGGCGCCCCGGAGTATATTCCGCCAGATATTCCGAGAGCGGAACAGATGCCGATAACAATCAGAAATTAGTAAAAGAAGTCTCATTGCTGGATAAAGAAGGCAGAAAAGCTCACTATGTTTGTGCAATTGTTTTAGCCAGAAAGGGTAAAGAAATTTTTTCCTGCGAAGGAACCTGTGATGGATGCATTATTACAGAACCGGCAGGAGAGGGCGGTTTTGGTTATGATCCATATTTTTATCTAGAGAAATATGGGCAAACGTTCGGCCAGATGGATCCTGTAAAGAAAAATCAAATCAGCCATCGTGCAGTCGCTTTACAAAAACTTAAAACCTTTCTCGAGGAGGAACATTGAGTAGAATTCTGGTTGTTTCAGATACGCATGGGCATATTTCCGCTTTACGGCAAGCGATTCAGCAGGCCGGAGAATTCAATTATTTTGTGCATTTGGGAGATTGTACTTCAGATGTGCATTTTGTTGAAGAGGAACTCTTTTTTAAGAAAGCACAGGTTTATCAAGTTAAAGGCAATTGCGATTATTCAGGTGCAGAAACATATTGTGAATTCTCAGTGCATGGCCAGCGTATATCAATGGTACATGGACATCAGCAAAGAGTGAAATCTTCTTTATTGATGATAGGATTGTTGGCCGAGGAAAAAAATGCCGAAGCAGTGCTTTTTGGGCATACGCATATTCCAAAAGTCGAATATTCCGCCTCTGGTAAATTGTTATTTAATCCGGGAAGCTTGGGCGAACCTCGTTTAAGAGGACAAGCAACTTATGGTATTTTAACAGTAACATCCGAAGGAATATTTCCGCGTATCTTTACATTAGATACCGTAAAGTAAAATTTCAAGCATCCTGATTCATTCGACGCATGAAAAGGAGAAAACGATGTTATTGAAAGAACAAGTTCTGCAGGCATTGCTCGAGAAAAACGATTTCCTTTCGGGAGAAAAACTTGCAGAAAAATTAGATGTTTCCCGAGCTGCTATCTGGAAAGCAATTGCACAACTGCGTTCAGATGGTCATAAAATTACTGCCATTAACAAAAAAGGGTATCGTTTAGATCAAGGGGGAGATATTCTTAACGCTCAGCAGATTCGGCAGTTTTTATCACCGCAATGGAAAGCTTTAAATATTCAGGTATATGATACCATTGATTCCACTAACTCTCAGGCTAAGCGAGAAATTTCAGCTGGAATATATGAGGATAAACTGATTGTCGCACAATCTCAAACAGCAGGACGAGGGCGGCGAGGACGTTCTTTTTATTCCCCAAAAGATAAGGGTATCTATATGAGCCTGCTGTTGCGCCCCATGCTCAACATACAAGATGGTTTATTGATCACATCCGCCGTTGCAGTAGCTGTTTGTCAAGCTTTGGAAAAATTTATTTCCACTGATCTTGGCATTAAATGGGTCAATGATATTTATCTAAATGATAAAAAGATATGTGGAATTCTGACGGAAGCTGTTTCTGATTTTGAATTGGGAATTATTCAAAATATTGTCATTGGAATCGGCGTCAATCTGCGTCCGCAGGATTTTCCTCCGGATTTGATGCAGGCAGCATCTCTCAACCTTACAGATGTATCTCGCAATGAAATTATTGCTTCTATCGTTAATACTGTGCAAAAAGCTCTTGCGCATCTGAAAGAACCGCAATGGTTGGAAGAATATCGTTATCGGTCTGTCATTTTAGAAAAAGAGATTTCTTTTGAACAAAATGGCGTCGTCAATTATGCAACGGCAATTGATATTGATTCAGCCGGAGGCCTTGTCATTCGTTTACAGGACGGAACAACAACTGTCTTGAATTCCGGTGAAATCACAGTACGCAGTCTTTCCGCTTCCTCCAAATTGTCCAAATGAAATTTTAATAAAAACAATATACAGAAGAAAAATTATTATATTTTTTTGTTGTTTTTTCCACAATATGTTATACTTATTCTAAGAAAGCGTATGGGAATCCGAAAGGAAAAGAGAATGCCTTTTTTTGATACACATGTTCATTTGTCTGATACTGCATTTTCTACAGATCTTGAACAAATTGTACTTCAGGCAGATGCTTTTTTGGAATGCGTGACCTCTTACCGGGATGCCGCTCAGGTTCTTGCACTTGCCGCACGTTATCCACATATATATGCGGCGGTAGGAATTCATCCTTTCTTTAGTAATCTTTCTGTGCCGGAACTGAATTCGGTGAGCCATTGGATTTATCAATTACAGCAACAATCGACGAAAATTAAAGCAATAGGGGAGATCGGTTTAGATTACCGAGATGATCAGCCTGATCGTAAAATACAGTATGCCTGTTTTTTAGAACAATTGGAGACAGCCTCTATGCTGAAGCTTCCCGTAAGTATTCATTGTGTTCGTGCAATACAAGACATACAAAAAGCTATTTGCAACAGTAAAATTCAAAGCGGAATACTGCATGGCGCTTCCTTGAGCAAAGAATCTGCTCATTTTTTTCTGGAGCGAAATTTTTGTTTAGGCGTTGGCAGTATTGTCACTTATCATAATGCCCGCCGCTTGATAGAAATGATCAAATATACACCATTGGATTATCTGGTCTTAGAGACAGATTCTCCGTTTATGCCTCCAGAAAAAATGAGGGGGCAACGTAATATACCGCGGAATGCTCATTTTGCCGCTCAGGCAATTGCAGATATCAAACAACTGCCTGTTGAAACCGTATATTACGTCACTTATCAAAATGCATGTAAAGTATTGCAAATTGAAGAAGAAAGGTAGTAAAGCAGATGGATTTATCTCGTGTACGGTTGATGTTAGGAGATACGGCAGTCGAGCGATTGGCTCAGGCTCATGTAGCTGTTTTTGGTTTGGGCGGAGTTGGCTCTTTCGCTGCAGAGGCACTGGCGCGAACCGGCATTGGGCAAATTACTTTGGTTGACAAAGATATCGTCGAAGCCAGCAATATTAACAGGCAGTTGATTGCACTGGAAGATACATTAGGATTGCCAAAAGTCGATGTTATGGCGCAGCGTATCCGAAAAATCAATCCGCAAGCAGAGATATACAGCCACGCATTTTTTTTTAATGCGGAAACTTGCGAGCAATTCGATTTTAAAAAATATGATTATGTCGTAGATGCTATTGACACAGTAAGTGCAAAAATATTATTGGCAGAACATTGCTATTCTGCAAAAATTCCACTGATCAGTTCCATGGGAACGGGGAATAAAATGGACCCCACGCGCTTTGAGGTGACTGATATTTATAAAACTTCCGTTTGCCCTCTGGCACGTGTCATGCGCAGGGAGTTAAAAAAGAGAAATATTCCTGCATTGAAAGTAGTTTACTCCAAAGAAGAGCCTTTGGTTCCCCAAAAAAACGTTGTTTCTGGGCATGGTAAGGTTGCTCCCGGCAGCATTTCTTTTGTTCCACCAGTAGCCGGCATGATACTGGCAGGTGAAGTGATTAAATACATTATCGCTTTGGAGGGTGGTAATAAGATATGAAAGAAGCAGAGTTAGACATCATTGAAGCCAAATGCTATCTGCATAACGATGATTTTTTACGCATATTGGCAAGAAGTGTATACCAGCCAACCCCTCAGCGACTTTGGACGCGGGTAGAACGTTATCAGAAGCAACCAGATAATGTAGTTTTTGCAGCAATCTACCAGGAGCATATTTGCGGTATTATTGTAGCAGATATCGTTTCATTGCATAGCATTATAATTTTAGATATTGCAGTTTCCGAAGCATTGGAGCACCAAGGAATCGGAAAAGCAATGATTTTTCATCTGATCGAAGAATACCATCCTGCAGAAATATGCGCGCAAACAGATGATGATGCGGTCGGATTTTATCGCCATTTGGGGTTTGAAATCAATATGGCCGAGGAAAAATATAAAGGAGTTACTCGATATAACTGTATTTATACATGTAATTATTGAGCTAAGAGGTAATTTTTGTGTTAGGTGTTTTGGTAAATACGATAGCTGTACTGGCCGGCAGCACGATTGGTCTTTTATGTAAAAAGGGAATTCCTGAGCGATTCACCAATGCAATTCTGATTGGTATCGGTCTATGTACTGTATACATGGGAATATCTGGAGCTCTACAGGGAGAAAATACATTAATCCTTATTTTATCTATTGTATTAGGCGCTATTACAGGAACTCTGTTGGATATTGACCGCGGTATTTCCAATTTGGGTAAATTATTATCCGGGAAAAAAAGATGCTCGACCAGATTCTCAAGGGAAAAACTCTTTTGCCGAAGGTTTTGTGACAGCTTGCCTGATGTTCTGTATTGGCTCTATGACAATTGTGGGTTCGCTCAACGCCGGATTGACAGGGGATCAGGAAATGTTGCTTACAAAATCTCTGCTGGATTTCATTTCTTCTATCGTATTAAGTGTCAGCCTTGGTATTGGTGTGCTTTTTTCATCTATATTTGTTTTAATATTTCAGGGAGCTTTAGTATTATTAGCCGGCGTTCTTCAACCGGTATTAACAGAAGCTGCAATTGCCGAAATCATATGCGCAGGATCTGTTATGATGATTGCACTTGGCCTTAATATCATGGGAATCACCAAAATCAAAACTGCCAATTATTTGCTGGCTATACTATATGCACCACTATTATGTGCTTTATTTGCATGGCTCGGGTGGTAAAATCAATCCAATTTTATATAAAAAAAGCATTGAAGATAATCTTCAATGCTTTTCTATTATCTTTTATTATTGCTGTTGCTGCAATGTCGTATGGATAGATTGCATTTCCTGATCGATGGAACTGATAGAATCTGCACATAGTTTCAGGCGCTCCCGCAATTCTTCCGAAACAATATTACCCGTTTTATATTTCAATTTATGCTCTAAACTTGCCCAAAAGTCCATTGCAATTGTACGAATCTGTATTTCAACGGCAACCAATTCCGTGCTCTCCGCAAGAAAAATCGGGATTTTCACAATTAAATGCAAGCTTCGATAACCAGAAGGTTTAGGGGTTTTGATGTAATCCCGTACTCGCACCAACTGTACATCGTCTTGACCAATCAGCAAATCTGCGACACGGTAAATATCGTCAATATAATTACAAATCACTCGAACACCGGCAATATCTGTAATATTTTCCCGGATAGACTCATAAGTCATTGATAAACCTTTGGCACGAATTTTCCCCAAAATACTTTTAGGAGATTTTAATCGTGATTCAATATGATGAATCGGATTATAATCATAACGAGTTCGGAATTCTTCATCCAAAATTTCCAGCTTGGTTTTGATTTCCTTAATACCCGCGTTATATACCTGCATATGATTCATGAAATTCTGTATAGTCGATTCCCATGAATAATCCTGCAGAAGCATAAGTTCTTCTTCGCTAAGAGTACTTAGTGTTTTTTTCCCCTGCATATCAGCGTTCTCCATCTATTAAACAATTAAAAAGTTGTATAATTTTTTCCGTAACCATCAAGCTGTTTCGCAGCTTTAGAAACACGATATACAAGAATCAATTCTGTAATTCCATCAAAGAGTAGGGAAATACCAGAAAATACAGTCATGACAGATGCAGAAGTGATTGGTGCCCAAATCACAAATACCCCTAAAATAACAGTTACTACAGAAAAAATCATAAAAATCCACCAATTACTGTAGGAACTACGCTTAAGCTCAACGGAATCCTGTATATCCATAAAGCCATGAAGAAGTAAGAGAATCCCGAACAAAACAGAAATAAATTGCACAATAGCACTGGGACGAATTACAATCCACAACCCAAGAGCTGCTGCAATCAAACCTAAAAACAAAGAAGAATTAGGGCCTGTTTCCTGGGAAGAAAAATAGACTACTACCGATAATATCCCGCCCAACAATAATAACCAGCCAGCCACAAGGCAGATAAACATTGTGGAAGAAGCAGGCCATATAACCAAAATCAAACCCAACAATATCGTAAGAATGGCCATCAGGATCATATTCGTCTTTGTACGTTTTAACAATTCCTTCATAAAAAAACCTCTCCTTTGATTTGATACTTTAACAAAGAAAGCAATTATATACTGCCTCACTAAAAGTGTATCACGCAAAAAAGAGCATTGCAAGAAATACAAAAAATGTTACAAAGTTAATAATCTTTTTTGGCTTTAAAATTATTCTTTTTTAATATATATAATCCCAAAAGCTCCTGTTCCAATATGAGTGCCAATCGTTGGCCCGATATTCAATATTTGATTTGCCGACAGATTCGGCCATATACTTTCACTTTCCATTTTCTTTTGCAGTAACCTACAATTTTGTGCATCATAGGAGTAAACATAATAAACTGGATACTCAAAATCAATTGGATGTTCTGCTGTTTTTTGAACTAAAAAAGAAACTGCTTTTTTTCCTCCGATTGCTTTGCCGCAAACAGCGACTAATCCTTCCTGCGTTACCGTAATAATCGGCTTGACTTTGGCTAAAGAACCCGCTATTGCCTGTGTTCTGGATAATCTTCCACCTTTGTAGAGGTACTCCAAGGTATCCAGCCCTGCAAAAATACATATTCTATGCCGTAACGATTCTATCGTTTTTACAATTGCCTGTGCGGAATTTCCCTGGTCGCGCAATCGAATTGCTTCCTCCACTAATATCCGAATTCCACCAGTAGCAGAAAAAGAATCCACAATATAGATTTTATCATAATCACACATTTCTCGTGCGAGATAAGCACTTTGTACAGTACCGCTCAACGCGCTTGAAAGAAGAATTGCGATCACGCTGTCGCCAGCCGCTTTGGCTTCTTCAAAATACCGTAGAAATTGTTCGGGAGATGGCTGAGAGGTTTTTGGAAAATCCTTTTGTTCCAGCAATCGGTTGTAAAATACTTCTTTAGAGAGCTCTTCGCCATCCAAAAATGCTCGTTCTCCAAAAATTACCGTAATAGGAACGCACCAAATGTTTGTCTGTTTTAATTCTTCCTGACTGAACTCGGCGGAGGAATCTGTTAAAATCCTAATTGCCATAAATTCTCCTTTGCTTTATTTCATCCCCGGCACAGGAAATGATCTTTTTCAAAACTTTAATAAAGCATTGTGTATCTTCTTCTCCCACACGCTCAATCAACGCATCAATAAATTGCACAATTTGCGCATGCTCCTGCCAATAAAGCTGTAGATTTTCTTCCGCCGCCAGCGTAATAAAAATTTTTCGCTTATCCTGCGTGGAACGAACTCTACAGATCAAATTTTTAGCTTCCAGAGAAGTAAGAATCGCATTCATTTGAGACTTATATAGACCGGTTTTACGACATAAATCAGTAGCAGTCAAATAGTTTGACGGATGCAATTCGCGTTCCCGATTTAACAAATTACAGACAAAAGCCTCATTAAAAGGCAGTATCTGCACCATACGATCATTATTAATAATAGAACATAGTTGGAGCCAAACATCCAAAAGCATTTCATTCAATTGCAATTTTCATTCCTCCAATCCTCTGCATAAAAAGTTAATAAATTGAACTATATCCTATTTATTGCTCTCTGTCAATACGGTACTAAAAATTCCAATTTGTCCGAAGAATAATATTTGGCATATATTTGTTCGGTGTGGTATCATATAAAATAGGGAACAGGATAGAACAATGGAAGAAAACAGACAACAACAAAAAGAAATATTTCGTGAAGATATTTTACCGATACAGGATTTAGTCGAAAAAAGCAAATCCGTGTTATTAGCCGGCAGGAAATTACATTTGAGCATTTGCGGCGGATCTCCCAATCTTCGGCCTCATAAATCTATGATCGCCGCAAATATAGATGCATTAAAGCATGCAATTGCTGATTTGGAGATGCAATTGGAAAGGGAATCCTTAAACGAAGAGGAGCAGAATGAATTGACTTTTTTTTAAAATCATATTACTATAGGTAAATATGAGGAGTCATGCGGATATGGCGAAATTGGCAGACGCGCCAGACTTAGGATCTGGTGCCTTAGGCGTGCAGGTTCGACTCCTGTTATCCGCACCAACTTAAGACGTCACTTTTGATACAAAGCGACGTGAGAAAAACCTCCGATTCTTCGGGGGTTTTTCTTTATCCTTGCACCAATTTTGG